>CAMHCL010000026.1 GCA_946183625.1 uncultured Lachnospiraceae bacterium | reverse complement strand
ATTTTTCCCGAATGAGTATAAATTTTATTCTACAGAAAGGAGAATGGTATGAATATCAGACCCACACTTGAGGAACTACGTGGTATGAATCTGGATGGCTTTACTGTGGCACCCATCAGCTGTGAAATCCTGTCGGATTTTACAACTCCCATTGAAGCCCTGAGGATTCTGAAAAATGTATCGGAACATACATATATGCTGGAATCGGCGCAGGCAGATGATACCTGGGGAAGATACACATTTTTAGGCTTTGATCCTAAGATGGAGATAACCTGTATGAAGGGGCATATGAAAGCCGGAGACAGGGAATTTCAGACAGAGAATCCTTCTGAATTCTTAAGACAGCTGCTTGCTGAATATAAGAGTCCGAAGTTTGATTTTCTTCCATCATTTACAGGTGGTCTGGTAGGTTACTTCTCCTATGATTATCTGAAATATAGCGAACCGATACTCAAATGTGATATAGAAGATGAGGATGAATTCAAGGATGTAGATCTGATGCTCTTTGACAAGGTTATCGCATTTGATAACGTTAAGCAGAAGATAATCTTTATAGTGAATATAAAGTTAGATAATCTGGATGCCGAATATGAGAGAGCGGTAAATGATCTAAGTGATCTTGCAAAGCTGTTAAAGCATGGTGAAAAATCCATAGATAAGCCGGGAAGAGTGCTTGGTGAATTTGAACCACTCTTTGATGAAGCGGCATATTGCAAGATGGTAGAGGACGGAAAGAGATATATATACGAAGGTGATATATTCCAGATCGTATTATCCAACAGACTTTCAGCTCCATTTGAAGGCTCACTGCTTAATACTTACAGAGTACTAAGAACTATAAATCCATCCCCATATATGTTTTACTTCTCGGGTACGGATGTAGAGGTTGCCGGAGCATCTCCGGAGACACTTGTTAAGCTCGAAGACGGAGTACTCCATACATTTCCACTTGCAGGCACAAGACCTAGAGGAGTGAATGAAGCAGAGGATAGAAGGCTTGAAAGTGAACTCCTGGTAGATGAGAAGGAGCTGGCAGAGCACAACATGCTGGTGGACCTGGGCAGAAATGATCTGGGAAGAGTCAGCAAATTCGGAACAGTAGAAGTTGAAAGATATATGGATGTCCTTAAATTCTCCCATGTAATGCATATTGGATCTACTGTGCGTGGTGAGATAAGAGATGACAAGGATGCACTTGATGCGATAGAAGCAGTCCTGCCGGCAGGTACATTATCCGGTGCTCCGAAGATAAGAGCATGTCAGTTGATAGATGAGCTGGAGCAGAACAAGAGAGGTATCTATGGTGGAGCTATAGGTTATGTAGATTTCACAGGAAATATGGATACATGTATAGCAATAAGGATCGCATATAAGAAGAATGGCAGGGTATTCGTTAGGAGCGGAGCAGGAATCGTTGCTGATTCAGTCCCTGAAACAGAATATCAGGAAAGTCTGAATAAGGCTAAAGCCGTTATAAATGCTTTAAAGACTGATATGGAGGTGGAGTGAGATGATATTATTGATAGATAATTACGATAGCTTCTCTTATAACCTGTATCAGCTTATAGGCAGCATAGAACCAGATATAAGAGTTATCAGAAATGATGAAATGACTGTAGATGAGATTGCGGCATTAAACCCTTCGCATATAATCCTGTCACCTGGACCGGGTAAGCCTGAAGATGCAGGGGTGTGCGAGGAAGTAGTAAGAAAGCTTGGCGGAAAGATTCCTATCTTAGGTGTATGTCTGGGTCATCAGGCTATATGTGAAGTATATGGAGCAACAGTTACTTATGCAAAACGATTGATGCACGGCAAGCAATCCATATGTAGTTACGACACAGATGAGGATATCTTTAAGGGACTTGATGAGGAAACTGACGGATTCGAAGATGTTAATGATTCCAAGAAGCTCCGGGTTGCCAGATATCATTCTCTGGCTGCAAAGGCAGAAACCATTCCTGAGACCCTTAAGGTAATAGCAACCTCAGATGATGATGGTGAAGTCATGGCTGTAAAGCATAAGGAGTATGAGGTATATGGTCTGCAGTTTCATCCGGAATCAATCCTTACTCCTAAGGGACATATAATACTTGAGAATTTTCTTAGTTAAATTAATTTATATATATAATATTTGATTATTGGAGGTATTTAGAAATGATCAAAGAAGCAATTGAAAAAATAGTTAATAAGCAGGACCTGACATATGATGAGGCATACACAGTAATGAATGAGATAATGAGTGGAGAGACAACTCCAACTCAGAATGCAGCATTTCTGTCTGCTCTTTCCACAAAGAGTGCAAAGGCAGAGACAAAGGATGAGATAGCAGGCTGTGCAGCAGCTATGCGTGATCATGCAACACCTGTAGAAACAGGAATGGATGTATTTGAAATCGTAGGAACAGGTGGAGATAATGCTCACAGCTTTAATATTTCTACAACATCAGCGCTTATTGCAGCAGCAGGTGGAATGAAGGTGGCTAAGCATGGTAACAGAGCAGCTTCATCTAAGTGTGGAACAGCAGACTGTCTGGAAGCTTTAGGGGTAAATATACAGCAGGATCCTGATAAATGTGTCGAGCTCCTTAAGGAAGTTGGCATGTGCTTCTTCTTTGCTCAGAAATATCATACCTCTATGAAGTATGTAGGACCTATCAGAAAAGAACTTGGTTTCAGAACAGTATTTAATATACTTGGACCACTTACAAATCCAAGTAAACCTACAATGATGTTACTTGGTGTTTATGATGAATATCTTGTTGAGCCTCTGGCACAGGTTCTTGCAGACCTGGGAGTTAAGCGAGGCATGGTAGTATTCGGACAGGATAAACTGGATGAGATATCACTTAGTTCACCAACAACCATATGTGAGATAAAGGATGGATGGTATAAGACAAGAGTTATACGTCCTGAAGACTTTGGTTTCGAGACCTGTAAGAAGGAAGACCTGGTAGGCGGTACACCAGAAGAGAATGCAGCTATTACCAGAAGAATCCTCAGTGGAGAAGAAACAGGACCTAAGAGAAATGCAACTCTGCTTAACGCAGGTGCAGCACTCTACATCGGTGGAAAGGCAGATTCCATGAAGGAAGGAATTGAGCTTGCCAAAGAACTCATAGCATCAGGAAAGGCACTTGAGACACTAAACAAATTCATTGAAGTTAGTAATAAATAAGACAGCACCTGATTTTCTGCACGGGCATGGAGAAAGGTATAGATAACGGTGCTAGATTAATCTATTAATTATTAGAAGGATGATTGCAGATGATATTGGATGAATTAGCAACTCTGACAAGAGTCAGAGTAGAAAGGCAGATGAGGGAGCACTCCTTCGAGGAGGTGCGCCGGGAGGCTGAGCTGGCAGCTGCCCGTGAGATGGAAGTACAGGAATTCGACTATCCTTTCGAGATGGCACTATCAAAGCCGGGGCTATCTATAATCTCTGAAGTAAAGAAGGCTTCTCCTTCAAAGGGAGTTATAGCAGAAGAGTTTCCGTTTCTGGAGATTGCAAAGGAGTATGAGACCAGTGGAGCAGATGCCATATCCTGCCTCACTGAACCAGACAGATTCAAGGGTAGTGATGAATATCTGAAATGTATCACTAAAGAGGTAACTATCCCTGTACTCCGAAAGGATTTTACTATAGATCCTTATATGATATATCAGGCTAAGATAATGGGTGCTTCTGCAGTTCTGCTCATAGCTGCCATACTTTCAGATGAGGAACTGAAATGCTTCTATGAGATTGCCGATACACTTGGATTATCCTGTCTTTTTGAAGCACATGATGAAACAGAGGTTAAGAGATGTCTAAATGCAGGAGCCAGGATAGTTGGAGTAAACAACAGGAATCTCAAGGACTTCACTGTTGATATAAATAATAGCATCAGACTCAGAAGCCTTGTACCTGAGGATATTATCTTCGTCTCGGAAAGTGGTATAGAGAAGCCGGAAGATGTAAAAATCCTTAAGGAGAATGGAACTGATGCAGTTCTTATAGGCGAAATGCTTATGAGAAGCAGTGATAAGGGAAGTCTGATAAAAGAACTAAAAGAAGTTATGTAAACTAATAGGAAAAATATTATGTCAACCAAAATTAAGATATGTGGACTCAGCAGAGTAGAAGATATAGATGCAGTAAATGAGGTGCTTCCAGACTACATAGGCTTTGTATTCTGGCCGAAGAGTAAGCGATATATCTCATCAGAACAGGCGGCAGTTCTAAGGAGCAGACTCAATAATAAGATAAAGGCCGTCGGAGTATTTGTTGACGAAGATATAGATGTTGTATGTTCTCTTGTAAAATGTGGTACAATAGATATCGTTCAGCTTCACGGTTCGGAGGATGAGGATTATATCGCGGCGGTCAGAAGCAGAGTGGACTGCGAGATAATCAAGGCCTTTAATGTAAATGGGCTTAATTCTTTTGAAACAGTTGAAGCATCAACTGCAGATCATATAATGCTTGATTCAGGCAAAGGGAGCGGCGTTACATTTGACTGGAACAAGATAAAAGAAGTAAAGCGGCCGTTCTTTCTGGCTGGGGGACTTAACCTGGAGAATGTTGCTGATGTTCTTAGGAATATCCGCCCATACGCGTTGGACATTAGTTCAGGTGTAGAAACAGACGGCCACAAAGATCGACAGAAAATAATAGATTTTATAAAATTTTCCAGAGGGACTGACCCTTTGGCATACAAAGAGGAAGATAAGCTATGATTTCAAATGAAGCGAAAAATGGAAGATTCGGAGAATTTGGTGGACAGTACATCCCTGAAACTCTAATGAATGAGATTCATAAGCTGGAAGAGGCTTATGAGCATTATAAGAACGATCCTGAATTTGTTGCGGAGCTGGATAAGCTTAATCGTGAATATGCAGGTCGTCCATCACTTCTTTATTATGCTGAGAAGATGACAAGAGATCTGGGCGGAGCCAAGATATATCTTAAGAGAGAGGATCTGAATCACACAGGTTCTCATAAAATTAATAACGTACTAGGTCAGGTACTGCTGGCTAAGAAGATGGGTAAGACAAGAGTTATAGCTGAGACTGGCGCAGGCCAGCATGGTGTTGCTACGGCTACAGCAGCAGCTCTTATGGACATGGAATGCGAGATATTCATGGGCGAGGAGGATACTATCCGCCAGGCGTTAAATGTATATCGTATGGAACTTCTTGGAGCCAAGGTTCATGCAGTTAAGACAGGAACAAGAGTTCTTAAGGATGCTGTAAATGAGGCTATGCGTGAATGGGTAAGCAGAGTAGATGATACTCTTTATGTACTTGGTTCAGTTATGGGACCTCATCCGTTTCCAACTATAGTAAGAGATTTCCAGTCTGTTATCAGCAAGGAAAGTCGTGAGCAGATCCTCGAGGTTGAGGGAAGACTTCCGGATGTAGTAATCGCATGTGTTGGTGGTGGAAGTAATGCCATAGGTTCTTTCTATGAATACATAAAGGATGATGGCGTAAGACTTATAGGCTGTGAAGCTGCAGGTAAGGGTGTGGATACACCTGAAAATGCTGCAACAATGGCAAATGGTACTAAGGGCATATTCCATGGTATGAAGTCACTGTTCTGCCAGGATGAGTATGGACAGATAGCTCCTGTTTACAGTATTTCTGCCGGACTTGATTACCCTGGTATCGGACCGGAGCATGCTTACCTTGCAGAGACAGGCAGAGCAGAGTATGTTCCTATCACAGATGAGGAAGCAGTACGCGCATTTGAATATCTGTCAAGAACAGAGGGAATAATCCCTGCAATCGAGAGTAGTCATGCGGTTGCACATGTAATGAAGATAGCACCGGAAATGTCGAAAGACAGCATCATTATTTGTACAATATCTGGAAGAGGTGACAAGGATGTTGCTGCCATTGCGCGTTACCGCGGTGTTGACATTTACGAGTAATACTGGAGGTTTAGTATGAGTAGAATTGGTAATGCGTTTAATGATAAAAAAGCTTTTATAGCATTTCTGACAGCTGGTGATCCGGATTATGAAACTAGTTTACATAACTTCAGAGCTGTTATAGAGGCAGGAGCAAGCCTTATAGAAGTAGGTATACCTTTTTCAGATCCTATAGCTGAGGGTCCTGTTATACAGGAGGCCGATATCAGAGCTCTTTCTGCGGGAATGACAACTGACAAGGCATTTCAGCTGGTTAAGGACCTGAGAGCAGATTATGACATTCCTATAGTCTTTATGACCTATGCAAATCCTGTATATCATTATGGAACAGACAGATTCTTCAAGAATGCATCTGAGGCAGGTGCTGATGGTATCATCATTCCTGACTGTCCTTTTGAGGAAAGACACGAATTTGATGAGACCGCTGAGAAGTATGGTATGGATTTCATATCAATGATCGCACCTACCAGTGAGGACAGGATCAAGACTATAGCTTCACAGGCGAAGGGATTCATCTACGTTGTTTCATCTCTCGGAGTAACCGGAGTAAGAAGCGAAATAACTACGGATATTGACTCGATAATTAAACTGATCAAGGAATCAACTGACACTCCTGCAGCTATAGGTTTTGGTATAAGTACACCGGAGCAGGCAAAGAAAATGTCAGCTGTGGCAGATGGAGTTATAGTTGGTTCGGCTATGGTTAAGATAGTAGCTGAATATGGTCAGAATGCACCTGAAAAGCTTGGAGAGTTTGTTAAGTCCATGGTCATTTACTAAATTGAAATAAATGGAGGGATAATATGGTAAGACATAATATTTTCAAAATGGTTGCTGCTTTTACAGCGACGGCGATCTTAGTTTCAGGCTGCGGCTCAGGCTCAGCAGAAGTTACAGATGAGGCTGAAACTGAAGCGGTTGAAGTTACCGAAGTAAGTAATGAGGCTGACAGAGATAACATATATCAGGTTTCACTTCTTCAGGGATTGACATTTGGAGATTATCACGGAAGTGTATCTGTTGGAGATCTTAAGAAGAAAGGCGATATAGGTATCGGTACATTTGATGGACTTAATGGAGAACTTATAATGCTGGATGGAGAGGTTTACCGTGCAGCAGGTGATGGAAGTGTGGAAGTTGTTTCCGATGAAGAACTTATACCTTTTACCGATGTTACCTTCTTTGATGAAGATGAAAAGGAAAGTATAGAAAATATAGATAGCATGGATGCACTGCAGGCAGAGCTCAACAAGAAGGTTGCCGAGCAGGGCGAGAACAGGTTCTATGTTGCTAAGATACATGGAACATTTAATGAAATGAATGTAAGAAGCGAGCTGGCTCAGGAGGAGCCTTATAAGCCACTGGCTGAGGTTCTTGAGACTGATCAGACCTTCTTTGATTATGAGAATATTGAGGGAACAGTAGTAGCGCTTTACTGTCCGCCATATATGGGTGAGATGAATGCTACTGGCTGGCATATGCATTTCGTATCAGATGATAAGACCAAGGGTGGCCATATCCTGGGAATGAATATTGCTTCTGCGGATATGGCACTGGATTATACAGATGGTTTTGAAGTCTCTCTTCCGGATGATGAAATGTTTGCTGATTTTGACCTTACTATAGACCAGTCTGAGGATATAGAGAAGGTTGAGAAGGCTGAAGCCAGCGAAGAGCAGGGTTCGGCTACAGATGCAGGAGAGGTAGAGATAACACAAACAGAGGATGGATTAACGCTGTCAAATGATTCGTCGGATTTTGTACTTCTCAGTGAGGCTGTTCCTGATGCAATTTTAGAGATACGTTATTATTCAACATATAACTTTGTTGGTGACAGAATTGATGGTTATGAGGAGCCTGTGGCACTTCTTACCAAGGAAGCCGCTGAGAAGCTTCAGGAGGTAAGTAAGGACCTGGAGGCTAAAGGATATCGCCTTAAGATATATGATGCATACCGTCCACAGATGGCTGTAACTAACTTTGTTCACTGGGCAGAGGATATAGACGATACAAGGATGAAGGAGTATTTCTATCCTGATCTTGATAAGTCTGTTCTCTTTGATCAGGGATATATAGCTGAGCATTCCGGCCACAGCCGTGGAAGCACAGTTGATCTGACTCTGTTTGATATGAAGACAGAGAAGGAAGTGGATATGGGCGGCACATTTGACTATTTTGGTGAACTGTCCCATCCGGATTATAAGGGTATCACAGAGGAGCAGTATGCTAATCGTATGATCCTCAGAGAGGCTATGACATCCCATGGATTTAAGCCACTGGTTGAGGAGTGGTGGCACTTCACACTGGAGGATGAGCCATATCCTGATACATACTTTACTTTCCCAGTCAGTAGAGAATCAGTTCAGGACAATTAAATAAATTAAGCAAAATTAATGCTTGACTTTTGATTATAAAGTTATATACTATACATAGTTTTAATAATGAATGAATAAAAATTGATATGATTTCTAAAAAAGCAAAGGCGCTTTGAGTTATAGACTCAGAGCGCCTTTTTGCATGTTTTGCAGGAGGAATTGATATGGATAAGGTTTTTGAAAAAATGAGAAAAGAAGGATTATATGATCCATCCTTTGAACATGATAACTGTGGTATTGGGGCCATAATTCAGATAGATGGTACTCCAAGTCATAGTCTTGTTGAGGATGCCCTCAGCATAGTTGAAAACCTGGAACATAGAGCTGGAAAGGATGCCACAGGCGAAACAGGAGACGGTGTTGGAATCCTTACCCAGATACCTCATAAGTTTTTTAATAAGATCCTTGAAGGAATGGGAATAAAGCTGTCTTACCCTCAGGATAAGAAGAATTCTGATAGTAACAGCCCTGTAAGACCTTACGGTGTTGGTATGTTCTTCTTCCCTCAAACTGACCTGGAGCGTAAGCAGGCCAAGAATATGTTTGAAACCATAGTAAGAAAGGAAGGACTGAAGATTCTCGGCTGGAGAAAGGTCAATACTAATGCAAATGTACTAGGTACCAGAGCAAGAGAATGTATGCCTGTTATAGAACAGGTATTTATAGAGAGGCCTTATGGAGCAGGAAAAGAGCTTACAGATCTGGAATTCGATCGTAAGCTGTATGTAATCCGCAGAGAGTTCGAACAGTGTAACGTAGATACTTATGTACCTTCACTCTCATGTAGAACCATCGTTTATAAGGGTATGTTTTTAGTTGGACAGCTGAGAACATTCTTTCTTGATCTGGGTGATGCTGATTATGAATCTGCTATCGCTATGGTTCATTCAAGATTCTCCACTAATACAAATCCTAGCTGGAACAGAGCTCATCCAAATCGTCTCATGGTTCATAATGGTGAGATCAATACTATCAAGGGAAATGCAGACAAGATGCTGGCAAGAGAAGAGACCATGCATACCGATACATTTTCAGAAGAAGACATGACAAGGGTTCTGCCTGTTATATCTTCCAGTGGTTCGGATTCAGCTATGCTGGATAATACTTTAGAATTCCTGATGATGAGTGGAATGGATCTGCCGCTGGCAGCAATGATAGCTATCCCTGAGCCTTGGGCACATAATGATACTCTGTCACAGGAGGAGAGAGATTTCTATCAGTACTATGCAACAATGATGGAGCCATGGGATGGTCCTGCATCAATCCTGTTCTCTGATGGTGATGTGATGGGAGCTATCCTTGATAGAAATGGACTCAGACCTTCACGCTATATCATTATGGATGATGGTCGTCTGATCCTATCGTCAGAGGTTGGTGTTCTTACACTGGATGACAGTCATGTTGTTAAGAAGGATAGACTCTATCCTGGCAAGATGCTGCTGGTTGATACAAGAGAAAATCGTATATATACAGATGAGGAATTAAAAGAGAAATACGCAAAGAAGGAGCCTTATGGTGAGTGGCTTGATATGTCACTTATGGAGCTTAAGGATGTAAAGATTCCGAATGAGAAGATTCCTGCAATTACAGGAGAAGAAAGACAGAAGCTCCAGAAGGCATTTGGATATACTTATGAGAATTATCATGAGGGCATCAGGAACATGGCTCTTAATGCCACAGAGCAGATAGGTTCAATGGGTGTTGATACACCTATAGCAGCTCTTTCAAAAGAGTATCAGCCGTTGTTTTATTATTTCAAGCAGCTGTTCGCACAGGTTACAAATCCACCTATAGATGCAGAGCGTGAGAAGATTGTTACATCAAGAAGCGTATATGTTGGAAAGAATGGTAATCTTCTGGAAGAGAAGGCATCTAATTGCCACGTACTGAAAATCCATAATCCTATCCTTACTGATCTTGATATGCTGAAGATCAAATCTCTGGATAAGGATGGTATCAAGGCATCTACTGTTTCACTTCTGTATTACAAGAGCACACCTATGAAGAGAGTTCTTGATCATCTCTTCGTTGAAGTAGATAAAGCATATAAAGAAGGTACAACGATCCTGGTTCTGTCAGACCGTGGAGTAGATGAAAACCATGTGGCTATTCCATCTCTCCTGGCAGTATCAGCAGTTCATAAGTATCTGGTTGAAACTAAGAAATGTACTGCAATGTCGCTTATCCTTGAATCAGGCGAACCTAGAGAAGTACATCATTTTGCAACCTTACTTGGTTTTGGTGCATCAGCTGTTAATCCATATCTGGCTCATGCTACTATCCAGGAACTCATAGATGATAATCTTCTGGATAAGGACTATTATGCAGCAGTTCAGGACTATGACAGCGCAATACTCAGCGGAATAGTTAAGATAGCATCCAAGATGGGTATATCAACTATCCAGTCATATCAGGGCAGCAAGATATTTGAAGCAATCGGTATTTCAGAAGCTGTAATAAATGAATATTTCCCTGGAACAGTCAGCAGAGTAGGTGGAATCACACTTGATGATATTGGTAGAAATGTAGATAAGCAGCACAGTAAGGCATTTGACCCACTTGGACTTCCTGTTGATCTGGAACTTACAGCTACAGGCAGACATAAGTCACGTGCCCAGGGTGAAAATCACAGATACAATCCACAGACCATACATATGCTGCAGTTATCAACCAGAGAAGGTGACTATGAGAAGTTCAAGCAGTATACAGAAATGGTTGATGCTGAGAAGACAGGTTATCTCAGAAGTCTTATAGATTTTGAGTTTCCTGAAGAAGGCGTTCCAATCGAAGAAGTAGAAAGTGAAGAGTCCATAGTACAGAGGTTTAAGACTGGTGCTATGTCATATGGCTCTATATCTGAAGAAGCTCATCAGACTCTGGCAATAGCCATGAATCATCTGCATGGAAAGTCAAATTCTGGTGAGGGCGGCGAGAGTGATGAGAGAATCGCATCAGCTGGAACCAAGCATGACAGAAGCTCAGCTATAAAGCAGGTTGCCAGTGGTAGATTCGGTGTAACAAGTAAATATCTTGTAAGTGCAAGAGAGCTTCAGATTAAGATGGCTCAGGGAGCAAAACCGGGAGAAGGAGGACATTTGCCAGGCAAGAAGGTTTATCCATGGATTGCCAAGACACGTCATTCGACACCGGGAGTGAGCCTTATATCTCCACCACCTCATCATGATATCTATTCCATAGAGGACCTGGCACAGCTTATCTATGATCTGAAATGTGCTAATAAGAATGCACGTATATCAGTAAAGCTGGTATCAGAGGCTGGAGTGGGTACTGTAGCAGCCGGTGTTGCAAAGGCAGGTGCAGAGGTAATACTTGTATCAGGATATGATGGAGGAACAGGAGCTGCTCCACTTAGTTCGATACATAATGCAGGCCTTCCATGGGAGCTGGGACTTGCAGAAACTCATCAGACACTTCTTGAAAATGGGCTTCGTAATCAGGTTGTTATAGAGACTGATGGTAAGCTCATGAGCGGAAGAGATGTTGCTATAGCAGCAATCCTCGGAGCAGAGGAATTCGGATTTGCAACAGCACCACTGGTAACTATGGGCTGTGTAATGATGAGAGTATGCCAGCAGGATACATGTCCTATGGGTGTAGCCACACAGAATCCAGAGCTTAGAAAGAGATTCAGAGGAAAGCCTGAATATGTTGAGAACTTCATGCTGTTCATCGCCAGGGAGCTTAGAGAATATATGGCAAAGCTTGGTGTAAGAAGCATTGATGAACTGGTGGGCAGAACTGATCTGCTTAAGGTAAAGGATTCAGTGGAAGAGGGAAGTGATAAGGAGCTTCTGGATCTTAGCAGAATATTGCTTGATATGTCAGGCGTAGCAAGAGAGCTTCAGACCTTCAATCCTGAGCTTAAGTATGACTTCAAGCTTGATACAACAAAGGATGAAGCTGTTCTGTTGAAAGAAAAATCTATTAAAGCTACTCTTAAGAGTGTAAGAGATTATGTAAACCCAAATAAGAGTAAAACGGATTATGTAAACCTGAGCGGAGTAGTAAAGAATAGTGAAGCTTCTATCACAGTAAATAATATCGATAGAACATTTGGAACCCTGCTTGGTGCAGAAATAACCAGATTAGCACCTGAAGGACTTCCAGAGGATTCAATAGTGATTAATTGTAATGGCTCAGGTGGACAGAGCTTTGGTGCTTTTATCCCTTCAGGATTGACGCTGAATCTTACTGGTGACAGTAACGATTATTTTGGTAAGGGATTATCAGGCGGTAAGCTGATAGTACACACTTCCGAAAAGGCTTCATTTGATCCTGGCGAAAATATAATCATAGGAAATGTAGCTCTTTACGGTGCTACATCAGGAGAGGCATATATAGCAGGCGTGGCAGGAGAGAGATTCTGCATACGTAATTCAGGTGCCACTGCAGTAGTAGAAGGTGTAGGAGAACATGGCTGCGAATATATGACTGGAGGACGCGCAGTAATACTTGGTTCTGTCGGAAAGAATTTCGCCGCAGGTATGAGCGGTGGTATTGCTTACGTACTTGATGAAAAGAGTACACTTTATAAAAATCTGAATAAGCAGATGGTATCCATGCAGCAACTGACTGATCAGGATGATATCAAAGAATTACGTAGTATCATCGAAAAGCATGTAAATGCTACAGGATCGGATAAGGGTAAGAAAATTCTTGATCATTTTGACGAGTATATACCTCATTTTAAGAAGATCATTCCTGAAGATTACGAACGTATGATAAATATGACTGCTGAGAATGAAGCAAAGGGTGCTTCACACGAGCAGGCAGAGATAGAAGCATTTAACAGGTTGGTAGGATAGGAGCATAGATAGTATGTACAGGAATCTCGATGATAAACTCCATGAAGAGTGTGGAGTATTTGGTATCTATTCAAGTGAAGGAACTAATGTTGCTCAGGATATATATTATGGACTTATTGCTCTGCAGCACCGTGGTCAGGAATCTGCCGGAATAGCGGTATCTGACACAGTGGGTCCTATGGGTAATATATCCATGAAGAAGGATATGGGTCTTGTAAGTGAGGTCTTTCACCCGGAGGTGATAGAAGGGCTGAAGGGCAACATAGGTGTGGGTCACGTCAGATATTCTACAACAGGTGGAAGCAAGGTTGAAAATGCACAGCCTATTGCCATGAATTATATAAAGGGCAGTCTGGCTCTGGTTCACAATGGAAACATAGTGAATGCTGAAGAACTTAAAGAAGAGCAGATGTATCGTGGATTGGCACATTATACAACCTCTGATACGGAAGTCCTTGCATATGAGATAATCGGGAACCGTGTAAATGCACCTACAATCGAGGATGCTATTAAGGAATCTGTAAAGAAGCTGAAAGGCGGATTTGCGCTTGTTATTATGAGTCCTCGAAAGCTGATAGGAGTCAGAGATCCTTTCGGAATAAAGCCTCTTATACTGGGTGTAATAAGAGGTGATCAGGATACATATATTCTTGCTTCTGAGAGCGCGGCTATAGGTGCTGTAGGTGGCGAAGTAGTACGTGATATAGAACCGGGTGAGATAGTGACCATTACAGGAGATGAGGTTCAATCTGACAGAAGTCTGTGCCAGAAAGAAAGAGCACATTGCATTTTTGAGTACATTTATTTTGCAAGAAGTGATTCAGTCATGGATGGAATTGAAGTTCATGAGGCGAGAATGAATGCCGGTCGTGCGCTTGCTGAGAAGGATAATGTGGATGCTGATATAGTTGTTGGTGTCCCTGATTCAGGACTTGCCGCAGCAGAAGGTTATTCTCTTTACTCAGGAATTCCATTTAAGCTTGCATTTCATAAGAACAGCTATGTGGGCAGGAGTTTTATAAAGCCTACAGATGCCGAACGTTCCAATGCGGTCCATATGAAGCTCAGTGTTCATAAGAAGACTGTTGAAGGAAAACGTATCGTTATAATCGATGATTCTATAGTTCGTGGTACTACCATGAAACAGCTGATAGAAATGCTTAAGCAGGCTGGAGCAAAAGAGGTTCATGTAAGAGTCAGCTCCCCTATGTTTTTATATCCATGTTATTACGGAACAGATGTTCCTACGGCATCACAGCTCATAGCCTCGCATCATTCCAGTGAGGATGTGAAGAATGCAATTGGCGCAGACTCATTAAAGTATCTGGAGATAGAAGATTTTAAAACTATGGTGGGGGAACTTCCACTATGTACAGCATGTTTTACCAATACCTACCCTGTATAGAAAAGGAGTAATATTATGGGAAAAATGACCGGTTTTATGGAATATGACAGAGTGGATGGCCCTGTTGTAAGTGAGGAAGACAGAATACTGAACTTCCTGGAGTTTCATAGTCTGCTGAGTCCTGAGGAACAACAAGAACAGGCCTCAAGATGTATGGATTGTGGTGTTCCTTACTGCCAGGCAGGAACAATGATAGCAGGAATGGCATCGGGCTGTCCTCTTCATAATCTTGTACCTGATTTAAATGATCTTGTATATCATGGATGTTATGAACAGGCATATAAGAGACTTAGTATAACTCACAGTTTTCCTGAATTCACTTCCAGAGTATGTCCTGCTCTTTGTGAGGCAGCATGTACCTGTGGTTTGAATGATGCACCTGTCACTACAAAGGAAAATGAGAAAACTGTTATAGAATACGCATATGAGCATGGTCTTGTGGAAGAGAAGATTCCACAGGAGAGAACAGGAAAGAAGGTTGCAGTTGTAGGAAGCGGACCTTCAGGACTTGCAGCTGCTCAGATGCTTAATAGACGAGGACACTTAGTTACGGTTTATGAGAGAAGTGATCGTGTAGGTGGCCTGCTTCGTTATGGTATTCCAAATATGAAGCTGGATAAATCTGTTATCGACAGGCGTATTAAGCTTATGGAAGCTGCCGGAATAGAGTTTAAGACCAGCGTAAATGTATGTGGAAACAAGAAGATCAATACCAGATTTGCGGATAAGGTTACATATATATCAGCTGAAGAATTATGTGCAGAATATGATGCTGTAGTTCTTGCCTGTGGTGCTTCTAATCCAAGAGATATAAAGGCTCCCGGGAGAGAAACAGAAGGCATTTACTTTGCTGTGGATTTTCTCGGCAAGGTAACTAAGAGTCTTCTTGAATCTGATCTTGAAATAACCAATGAATTAAGGGAGCTTGTAGAGGATAAGGATGTAATCGTAATCGGCGGTGGAGATACAGGTAATGACTGTGTAGGTACCAGTATCAGACTTGGCTGTAAGTCTGTTACTCAGCTCGAGATGATGCCTAAAGCTCCGGATACAAGACTTGATTCTAACCCATGGCCGGAGTGGCCTCGTGTATGTAAGACTGACTATGGTCAGGAAGAGGCTATATATAAATTCGGCTCAGATCCTCGTATCTATCAGACTACTGTAAAGGAATTTATATCTGAAACCGTAAAGGATGAAAAGGGTAAAGATATCAAGAAACTTAAGGAAGTTGTGATCCAGTCCTTAGAACCAAAGAAGGATGAGAATACAGGCCGTATGATGATGGTGCCTGTAGAGGGTTCTGAGAAGACTGTACCTGCAGGACTTGTGCTAATAGCAGCAGGTTTTCTCGGCAGCGAGAGCTATGTTACAGAGGCTTTCGGTGTTGAGGTTGATGGCAGGACAAATGTAAAAACTGCACCTGGACATTACCAGGCAAGTGACAAGATATTTACAGCCGGAGATATGCATCGCGGTCAGTCACTGGTTGTATGGGCTATTTCTGAGGGCAGAAATGCAGCCCTGGAAGTAGATAGATATCTTATGGGTTATTAGGAGAAATAACTAAAGTCAATTTAAGTAAAAAAAATAATTCAATTTAAGTAAAAAAATATTGACAGATAGAATTTTTAAGAGTAATATAATTATTCGTAAAGAACAAAGGCGTTCTGGAAGTTATTTCCGGGACGTCTATTTTTTTATCCAATTTCCTAGGGGATAATAAATAGATTAAAGCAATGGCGCTTTAGACTTACACGAAAAGTCTGAAGCGCCTTTTTCGTATCGCGAACGAAATGCTTTAGAAATTCTTTATGAAACATATAGGAGGAAAGAATTATGGAAGATATTATTAGTGCTATAAACGGGGAACTGTTTGCGGTATGGTTTTTGATAGGTGCGGCTCTTGTGTTCTGGATGCAGGCAGGATTCGCAATGGTAGAAGCGGGATTTGCCAGAGCAAAGAATGCAGGTAATATTCTGATGAAGAACCTGATGGACTTTTGTATAGGCTGCTGTGTTTTCATTCTTATAGGTTTCGGACTCCTTCTTGGAGAAGACCTGTTCGGATTTATAGGTAAGCCTGGATTTGATATATTTACAAATTATCAGAATTTTGACTGGTCGAATTTTATATTTAACTTAGTATTCTGTGCAACAACAGC
>CAMHCL010000025.1 GCA_946183625.1 uncultured Lachnospiraceae bacterium | reverse complement strand
ATTTAATGATGTGTCTAGGCGTCCTGAAAAATAATCAACTTGACACCCCTTATACAAATCTATATCATAGGGTAGTATTTTGATGAAACGAGGAATCGATTATGAAGAATCTGATTGTAGCTCAGTCAGGCGGACCAACTACCGCAATTAACGCCTCACTTGCAGGTGTTATATCTGCAGCTAAGGAAAGTGGAATGTATGACAAGATATATGGTGCCATACATGGGGTTAGAGGTATTTATGAAGAGAAACTGATAGACCTTACAGATAAGGCTGGGGATAAGGATTTTCTGGAACTTCTCAAATGTTCTCCTTCCTGTTATTTAGGTTCCTGCAGGCACAAGATGCCGGAGGCTTCAGAGGATTCAAAGGCATATGAACAATTGCTTGAAATCTTCGATAAGTACGATATCGAATCCGTTCTTTACATAGGCGGAAACGATTCAATGGATACAGTATCCAAGTTATCTGCTTACACCAGGGAAGTAGGGAGCCCTGTACTTGTAGGTGGAGTTCCAAAAACTATCGATAACGATCTGGCTATCACAGATCATTCTCCTGGTTTTGGTTCAGCAGCTAAATACATAGCAACGGAAATGCTTGAAATGTCTCATGACACAGCAGTTTATAATCTGCCATGTGTCACCATAGTTGAGATAATGGGTAGAAATGCAGGCTGGCTTACAGCCGCTTCTGCGCTGGCACGTAACAGCTACTCCACAGCTCCACAGCTTATATATCTTCCAGAGGTAAGCTTCGATATGGAAGCCTTCATCTCAGATATAAGTAAGCTTCTGGAAACAAGTTCAAATGTGCTGGTTGCAGTATCAGAGGGCATCAAGGATAAAGACGGGAATTATATAAGTGCATCAACAGCTGTAAATGATAAGTTCGGACACGCACAGCTCTCAGGAGCAGGAAAATTCCTTGAAGCTGCAGTAAAGCAGCGTCTGGGTATCAAATGCAGAAGCGTGGAGCTGAACATTCCACAGAGATGCGCCGCTCATATAGCTTCTGCTACGGACCTTAACGAATCCTTCGAACTGGGACGTAAAGCAGTAGAATATATCAACGAAGGCAACACCGGCTTCTTACCGGTACTTCTCAGAGATTCAGATTCGCCATATAAATGGCATATTGAAATGACCGATATCACTAAGATAGCTAACGAAGAGAAGACCTTCCCATTAGAATGGATAAACGAAACTCACAACAATGTAACTGATGACCTGATCACTTATGCTCTTCCTCTGATCCAGGGAGAGATTTCGGTTCCATATGTAGATGGTCTTCCGAAATATACAGATATCAGTCACCTGTTCTAGATAATAAAAATGGATGTCGCTATGACATCCATTTTTTATTTACTCTTCTGTTTTCTCTGGCACAGGAATCGGTCCTGCACTGCTATAACCTGTCTCAGAACTTATTTCAGCACTGATCCTCTGTACATTTGACGTAGGCTGATAATCAGCTGTATCGAAGAGGAACAGCTGCAGCGTCTTTACATTTTCATTAAGATCTACAGGAGCAAGGCATGCACCCTTTGCCGAATTATTGTATGCATCGAACTTGAATGGGAAGCCCTGTGTCTCTCCCAGCTGGTATTGCATAAGTCCGGTAACCAGTGTATACATCTGATCTTCTGTAATAGATGTTCCAATATACG
The DNA here is from genome assembly GCA_946183625.1 of uncultured Lachnospiraceae bacterium. GTDB lineage: Bacteria > Bacillota > Clostridia > Lachnospirales > Lachnospiraceae > Eubacterium_Q. Next base: position 15,138 of record CAMHCL010000025.1, on the reverse strand, counting down.
GGAATATCTCGTCGATCATTTTATTAAGAGTTCCAACGTCTGACTGCTTTGCCTTCGCAATCATAGCAGACAGAACCTCTCTCTGTCTTTCAGTTCTGGTAATATCACCCTGGTCAGTACTTCTGATTCTGGAATAAGCTGTTGCCTGAGCACCATTAAGTGTAACATCACCTGTGGTATAAACTCCATCAGATGCAATTCCATTAACAGATATCTGCTCAGCCAGAACGCCGTTCAGTGTTTCCAGCTCATTTTCCTCAACATGAACTGTTACTCCTCCCAGCATATCAATGGCTCTGGTAAGTCCTTCCCAGTTTACCGTTACGTATTCAGATATATTCAGGTCCAGGTTCTTATTAAGTGTCTGAACTGCAAGCTCAGGTCCTCCATAAGCATAGGCAGCATTGATCTTAGTTGTAACCGTTGAACCATCATTCTTGGTTATCTCCAGAAGTGTATCTCTGTATACAGATATGATCCTGACTTCCTTGGTGGAATTATTTATGCTGGCGATCATAATCGCATCACTTCTGTTACCCTTGCCGAGGGAGTCATCTCTCGCATCTACACCAAATAAAGCTATATTAGTGTAGTTGTTCATCTTCGTGTTAACGCCTTCGTTTACATGAAGATCTTCCTGCTTAAGGTCATTTACCTGAAGCTTATTATATTTTGAATGTACATAGGTCCTTCCTATTCCGATTATAAGAGCAATTATTATAAGAAGTTCTATAACAAGAGCGATTCCCCACTTGCTGTTCATGGATAATCCTCTCTTGTATGGTCGTCTGTCGCTAGCATCCTGATACTCTTCATAATCATTAAGACTATTCTTTGGCATCTGACGAACCTCCTATCATATACTTTGGAATCTTACCAACATAAAACTTTGTTTTTATAGAATCAATCATCATGCCGAATATATTACTGAACCTGATCCTTGATTTCTCCTGCTTATTACGGGAGAAATTAACAACGACAGGCATTTCTACTATATTGAGTCCCATCTTAGATGCTATAGCCAACATTTCAATATCAAAGGAATAGCTATTGGTATGCATAAGCTTAAGTACCGGAATTATCTGTTCAGTTTTGAAAAGCTTGATACCGGTCTGAGTATCCTTAAGATTCATTCTGAACAGTGTCTTTACCCCGAAATAATATCCATAGCTGTATATCTTTCTAAGAAGAGGATATTCAACCTGTGAATCCTTATGCATCTTAGAGCCTATTACTATATCCACATTCTTGTCGTTCTTAAGTCTATCAAGGAATCCGCGAAGCAGATATGGTGGAAGCTCCAGATCCACATCAAGAAAAGCAACATACTTTGATTTAACTGTAAGCATACCTCTTCTTACAGCATAACCCTTTCCCTTGTTATCCGGATATGATATCAGGCCTATTCTCTTGTCTGCAGCCATAGCCCGCTTTACTTCTGATGCCGTTCCATCACTACTTCCATCATCAACTACTATGATGCGGAAACTGTTACAGAATCTCTCAACCTGATTTATAGTCTCCATAAGGTTTCTATATATTCTGGCATCCTCGTTATATGCAGGCATTACTATACTTAATTCTACCATTTGCTTTACGCCTCTTCGTTTCCTTCTTCAACTCCGTTTGAATTATCTTTAATAAATATAATCTTAAATGTCAAAAACAGCAACTTTAGATCAAGCCATAAGGAATAATGTTCTATATACATCATGTCCAGTTTCAGCTTGTTATATGAGGCAGTGCTGTATCTGCCGTAAACCTGAGCATATCCAGTCAGTCCGGCTTTAACCTTCAGTCTGTAATCAAATTCAGGTATTTCATTCTTGTATCTCTCTATGATCTCAGGTCTCTCAGGTCTTGGTCCTACCAAGGACATTTCACCCTTAAGAATATTGAATACCTGAGGAAGCTCGTCCAGATGAACGCTTCTTATAAATCTGCCGAAAGGAGTGATCCTGTCGTCTTCTCTTGAAGCCAGTCTGGCTCCATTCTCCTCTGCATCCAGCTTCATGGATCTGAATTTATAGATGAAGAAATGCTTGCCATCCTTGGTCACACGCTCCTGCTTATATATGACAGGACCGCCATCATACAGCTTGACGATAAGAGCTATCACAAGCATCAGCGGACTGGTCAATACCATCATGACAAATGCGCCCACCAGGTCTATGATCCTCTTGAAGAAACTCTCCACCTTTGTTATACCATGGTATCTGGTTATCAGCAAAGGAATATCGAACAAATGTGTCTCATCGGAGCTCCACAGAACTATATCTGCGATATTTGGCACCAGATAAGCTCTGATATCATTCTCATAGCATATTCTGAGAAGTAGATTTCTGAAATCCGGCTGAACTCTATGGATTATTATACCATCAAAGTTCGCTGCATTTCTGAGAATCTCAAGCATTTCTGTATCAGCTGACATCTCGGCTGCTATATAGAACTTATCAGTTCTTGAGCCAAATGTATCAAGCATCTCTTCCGGTCCTTTATCGCCATATATCAGAAGAAGCTTCCTAGGAGGATATATCTTCCTGTCGATAAGATGGACTATGCTGTTATAGCCCAGTATCAGAAACCACTCAATAATAGTGAGCAAGAGAAACAGCGCTGGATTGCCCAGTTCTTCCACCAAAAGAGCTACCACAAAGTAAAATATGACGTTTGTGGCAGTAATTGACAGGAGCTGGGAGAATATTATATCCATCAGTCTCAGGTGACCAAATTTATATCCACCATTCAGTTTTGTAAATCCATAAAGCACTGCAGTATAGAGAACTATCGGAAGCATGTCCGACCCACGAAAAGTCTCAGCACCGGAATAGTTTGAATAATATTTCTCTATCCATACATAACTGAAAAGTACAATCTCAATAGCAATGATTACCAGTCCCTGAAGAAAAGATATTAACTTTTTATACTGATCAATCTTTTTATAGTCCATTACAATCTCATAGTTCTATCTATCGGATGTTACTTTGATGAATAGAAGTCATTATAATATTTCTGATAATCACCACTGGTTACATTTTTCATCCAGTCTTCGTTCTCAAGATACCACTTGATAGTAAGCTTGATGCCATCCTTGAACATAGTTTCAGGGAACCAGCCTATCTCTTCCTTAATCTTGTCAGGAGCGATAGCATATCTTCTGTCATGACCCTTTCTGTCTGTAACGTAAGTAATAAGCTCCTTCGTTACATTTGCCTTGCGCGGATCACTGTCTGGAAGCAGTTCCTGAAGAGTTTCAAGAATAATGTTGATGATCTCGATATTCTGCTTTTCGTTGTGTCCACCAATGTTGTAACGCTGTCCAAGAACACCCTGCTCCTGAACCATATCGATTCCCTTAGCATGATCCATAACATAGAGCCAGTCTCTTACATTCTTACCATCGCCGTATACAGGAAGCTTCTTGCCCTGAAGTGCATTGTTGATGATAAGTGGTATCAGCTTCTCTGGGAACTGATAAGGACCATAGTTATTTGAACAGTTTGTTATATTTGCAGGGAAATGATATGTATCGATGTATGCCTTTACAAGCATGTCTGAAGAAGCCTTGCTTGCTGAGTAAGGGCTGTGAGGATCGATAGGTGTTGTCTCATAGAAGTAAGCATCTGGATCATCTGGAAGTGAGCCATATACCTCATCTGTAGAAACATGAAGGAACTTCTTATCTTCCTTGTAGCTTCCATCTTCATTCTCCCATGCAGCCTTTGCAGCATTGAGCATGACAGCAGTACCAAGTACATTTGTCTGAACGAATACTTCAGGATACTTGATAGATCTGTCTACATGGCTTTCTGCAGCAAAATGTACTACTCTGTCTATATCATTCTCTTCGAAAATCTTTGTTATGGCATCCTTATCACATATGTCAGCCTTAACAAATGTATAGTTTTCTCTGGACTCTATATCCTTGAGGTTCTCAAGATTTCCAGCATATGTAAGCTTATCAACATTTATGATACGGATGTCATCACCGTATTTATCAAACATGTAATGTATGTAGTTTGAACCGATAAATCCGGCACCGCCGGTAACAAGATATGTTCTCATTTCCTTCTCTCCTTTTTATAATCTGTTTACTTTAGTTCAGCTTGTCCAGTTCAGCCTGGATCAGTTTGTTAGCTTCAGCCGGATCACATTTACCCTTGGTCTCTTTCATAACGAAACCTACGATTGCGCCTACAGCCTTGCCTTTGCCGTTCTTTATATCTTCAACTGCCTTAGGGTTTGCATCGATGGCCTTCTTTACGATCTCAGCCAGATCAACTGAGTCTCCCTTCATTGACAGATTATTATCTGCAACGTATTTAACAGGATCCAGATTGTCTGCGAATACAGCCTTCTCAAATACTTCCTTGGCAATCGAGTTGTTGATCTCCTTGGATTCAACAAGGGATATAAGCTTTGCAAGATTCTCAGCTGAGAACTTAAGCTTGTCTGCATCTGTTCCGGTTTCCTTCATGAGACGCATCGTCTCAACCATGAGCCAGTTAGATGCCTTCTTTGGATCTGCGCCTGCATTAACTGCACCTTCGAAAATCTCACCAAGCTTTCTGTTACCGGTGATCTGATCTATATCATAATCCGGCAGGCCATACATTTCCTTGTATCTCTGTTTCTTCTCATCCTTGAATTCAGGCTGGGAAGCACGGATCTCCTCGATCCACTCATCACTTACCATTATAGGTACTAAATCAGGATCTGGGAAGTATCTATAATCCTGAGCATCCTCCTTTGAACGCATTGGATAGGATACGCCCTTCTCATCATCCCAGCGGCGTGTCTCCTGTACAACCTTCTCGCCACTTTCTATGATGCTCTGCTGTCTCTTAACTTCATTCTCGATACATCTTCTGATAGCCTTGAAGGAGTTGAGGTTCTTGGACTCAGTTCTTGTTCCGAATTCCTCTGCTCCCATTTCTCTGATAGAGATGTTAACGTCGGCACGCATAGAGCCTTCGTTCAGCTTGCAGTCTGATGCATCCAGGTACTGGATAGTCTCTCTGAGCTTCTCCAGATATGCTATAACCTCATCCGCAGATCTCATATCAGGTTCTGATACGATCTCGATAAGAGGCACACCCGAACGGTTAAAATCTACATATGTATCATCTGTAACAGGATCATGAATCAGCTTACCTGCATCCTCTTCCATATGGATTTCATGAATCCTTATGTCCTTTGGACCACCCTTGGCTGATATAGTTACATGACCATTTCTGCATATAGGATAGTACAGCTGTGATATCTGATAATTCTGTGGATTATCAGGATAGAAATAATTCTTACGGTCAAATTTGGAATTACGTGTTATCTCACAATTAGTAGCAAGTCCCACGCTTATAGCCTTATTCACAACTTCCTTGTTAAGTACAGGAAGCGAACCCGGCATTCCGGCACAGACCGGACATACATGTGTGTTTGGAGCTCCACCAAACTCAGTTGAGCATCCGCAGAATATCTTAGTTTTTGTATTTAATTCTACATGAACCTCGAGGCCGATAACTACTTCATATTCTTTACTCATAAGTTTAGGCCTCCTTTCCTGTTATATCAGACTCGCCGAAGAATCTCTGATCACATCTCAGTTTCATATTTTCGAGTCGATACTTCTCATATGTATACGCTGCTCTTATTATCTTCTTCTCTTCAAATGTCTGTCCTAGAAGCTGCAGTCCCACTGGCATGCCATCCTTATCCTCTCCACAAGGAAGTGATATTCCAGGGATACCTGCCAGATTGATGGATACTGTGTAAATATCTCCTAAGTACATTTTAATCGGATCCGATAATGACTCTCCACATTTAAGAGCTGTTGTAGGTGCAACAGGTCCCAGGATCACATCATACTTCTCAAATGCCTTGTCAAAGGCCTGCTTGATGAGAGCCTTTACACGAAGTGCCTTTACATAGTATGCGTCATAATATCCTGATGACAGAACGAAGGAACCCAGCATGATACGACGCTTAACCTCAGTACCAAAGCCTTCGCTTCTTGTCTTCTTGTACATGTTATGAAGATCAGTATACTCGCCGGTTCTGTAGCCGTACTTAACTCCGTCGAATCTCTCGAGATTAGATGAAGCCTCAGCACATGCGATTACATAGTAAGCAGGGATTGCATACTCAACCATTCCGAGATCGAATTCCTCAACTATGGCGCCTTTCTGCTTAAGTACCTCCGCGGCATTTAGAACTGCATTCTTAACATCTTCGTCAATTCCTTCAAGGAAGTAATCTCTTGGAACACCTATCTTCATGCCTTCCACGTTATCGATGAGGGCTGAAGTGAAGTCTATACGATCTGCTGCATTTTCAGCATCAGCAGAAGTTGAATCCTTTGGATCATGTCCGGATATAACCTCCAGCATAGCTGCACAGTCTTCTACATTCTTTCCAAGCGGTCCTATCTGATCAAGTGATGAGCCATAAGCAATAAGTCCATATCTGGATACACGGCCATAGGTTGGCTTGATTCCAGTAACACCACAGAAGGATGCAGGCTGTCTTATGGATCCACCTGTATCTGATCCAAGAGCTACGGCACATTCGTCAGCTGCTACAGCTGCCGCTGAACCACCTGATGAACCACCAGGTACTCTGTCCTTGTTCCATGGATTCTTAGTTGGTCCGAAATAAGAAGTCTCTGTAGTACTTCCCATAGCGAACTCATCCATATTTGTATGTCCCAGTACAACTGCCCCTGCTTCCTTCAACATTTCAACAGCAGTTGCTGTATATGTTGGATAGAAGTTATCCAGGATGTGTGATGAGCAGGATGTCAGCATCCCTTCGATACACATATTATCCTTGATTGCTACAGGTACACCTGCAAATGGACTGAGCTTCTCTCCGGCAGCCTTCTTCTCAGCGATCATCTTATCTGCTTCTTCAGCAGCCTTCAGAGCACCTTCAGTGTCCACCGTGACATATGCATTTATTTCTTTATCTACAGCGCCGATCTTATCCAGATAAGCCTTGGTTGCTTCCACAGATGTTATCTCACCGGAAGCAATCTTCTTACCCAGCTCAACTGCGCTAAGTGACAGGATTTCCAGCATTTTCGAAATCTCCTTTATAATCTATTTTTCAATTCTACTAACTATTTATATTTAGAATGTTTCAGGAACTATATATGCTTCATCGTTTCTCTGAGGTGCATTCTTCAGCATATTCTCTCTGTCGTCCTTATTGGATACCACGTCCTCACGCATTACATTTGATATGGCAAATGTATGGCTCATTGGTTCCACATTGCTTGTGTCCAGCTCGTTGAGCTTGCCCACATATTCAAGCATTTCTGTAAGGTCCTTCTTGGACTTCTCCTTCTCTTCATCAGAGAGTTCAAGTTTTCCAAGGATACCTACGTATTCAATTACTTCATCTGTGATCTGAACTGTTCCTGATGCGTTGTCGCGTTCTCCCTCTTCTTCAGACTTACCTGAAGAAGTGGCCTTTATTCCATATGATTCCGCAATGTCATCCGGTGTCAGATGAACTTCTCTCAGCTGCTGCTCTGTTACATCACCAGGTGCGCCGCACATGAGATCCTGTCCATTACCATTCATTGGGAATGCGATAACCTCACGGATATTCTCTTCATTTCTGAGGAGCATGATCATACGGTCTACTCCAGGCGCCATACCTGCATGAGGTGGTGCACCATACTGGAATGCAGTGTAGAGAGCTCCGAACTTCTTCTGAAGCACATCCTTTGAATAACCTGCAATTTCGAATGCCTTCTCCATAATCTGCATATCATGGTTTCTGACAGCTCCAGATGACAGTTCTACGCCGTTACATACGATATCGTACTGATATGCCAGTATATCCAGAGGATCCTTAGTTGTAAGCGCCTCCAGACCACCCTGTGGCATAGAGAATGGATTATGTGTAAATCCTATCTTCCCTGTCTCAGGATCAAGCTCATACATAGGGAAATCATTTATATAGCAGAATCTGTATGCGTTCTTCTCAATGAGATCCAGTCTCTCACCCAGCTCAGTTCTGATCTGACCTGCATAAAGGCTGGCCTGCATTTCCTTATCTGCTATGAAGAATATAGTATCTCCAATGTTCAGCTCTGCCTTTTCCTTCAGCTCATCCTTCATATTTTCAGGAATGAACTTATCTATAGGTCCTTTATAGCTTCCATCCTCCAGCACTTCCAGATATCCCAGGCCGCCCATTCCAATGCCCTGAGCATATTTCAGAAGCTTCTCATGCTGTCCTTTGGAAAGTCTCTCATGTATTACAATTCCTCTTACTGTAAGTCCGTGGAATGGCTTAAATGTACATCTTTGGAAGAACTCTGATAAGTCTATAATTATAAGAGGATTACGAAGATCCGGCTTGTCAGAACCATACTTAAGCATAGCTTCCTTATAACTTATTATAGGATAAGGCGCCTGAGTTACTGTGTAGCCCTCTGGGGCGAAATTCTCGAATACATCAGTAAGCACCTCTTCGCCTACCTTAAACACGTCTTCCTGAGTAGCAAAGCTCATCTCAAAGTCCAGCTGATAGAATTCACCAGGTGATCTATCTGCTCTTGCATCTTCGTCTCTGAAGCAAGGAGCTATCTGGAAATATTTATCAAATCCAGAAACCATGAGGAGCTGCTTATACTGCTGTGGAGCCTGTGGCAGCGCATAGAACTTACCCTTGAATCTTCTTGATGGAACTATATAATCTCTTGCCCCCTCAGGAGAAGAAGCGCAGAGGATAGGTGTCTGAATTTCGACAAATCCCATATCTTCCATCTTATGTCTTATATGACTTATAACCCGTGAACGGAACAGGATATTGTCCTTAACCTTCTCATTTCTGAGATCCAGGTATCTATACTTAAGACGAACATCCTCTCTTACTTCTTTAGAAGTGATTATTTCAAATGGAACCTGAGAATAAACCTTTCCAAGAATATCTACCGAATGAGCTTCAAGCTCTATAGTACCTGTAGGAATCTTTGGATTATAGGTTTCTTCATCCCTATGTTCCACAAGGCCTTCTACAGATATAGCCTGTTCTTTAGTGATCCCGTCAAGAAGAGATGTATCACGCATTACGATCTGCATAACACCATACATATCTCTGAGATCGACGAAAGATACACCACCATGATCTCGGATATTCTCTACCCAGCCCGCAAGTCTGACATTTGACCCAACATCAGCTTCGCTCATCTTGTCGATAGTTTTGTCTCTGTACTGATTCTTAAAATCCATCGTTTTTTCCTCTCTTAATCTTTGCACATATAAAATGTCCCGGACATACTTACGTACATCCGGGACGATTAATCAGAATTAACCGCGGTACCACCCGCATTGAACCATAACCTATACATTATGGACCACTCAAATACTTAACGCGTTATATACGTGCCCCGCTACTATTAGTTCACGAAGCCTGCTCCGGAGTGTTCCACTCATACCCGTTTCATTGAAAGGCTCTCAGTCCATGACCCTTCATCCCTGTAATGGCATTGATACAGCAGTCTCCATCTCAGCATTTCACATTATGGAACTATTAATACATTCTCTGAACGTATCTATATAGTACATTTTCACACACTTACGTGAATTCTACTCTATATACCACTAAAAATCAAGCATCATTTTACTAGGATGCCCTATTTTATGCGGCGTACGGTAGAATAATCTCCCGGCGGGAGGAAGGGTGCTGTTTCCCGAGCGAACATTCAGGTGAGAGCGAGGGGAATACGCCCCTTCCATGCCCGCCTGAAATATCAGCCGCCATACAGCATGCCCGCCTGAAATATCAGCCGCATGTCACAAAGTATCATCCTGCAAAGAGCACTCCATCAAATACATCCTCAAGAGCTTCTCCATCAACTGTCCTAGGCCATTCATCGGCATTATCAATGTAGATTCGTGCAAGACGTCCGTCCTCAAGCTCCAGATCTACATAGCTCTCATTATCAGTTCTATAAGGAACTCCCTTCGAGCCTGCTGTAACCGCCTCTTCTTCAGATATTACTTCGCCATCTTCATCCGCGATGTCTACCAACATATCTTTCTTAAATGTCAGTTCTATATATGTATCGCCACTGATATATGAATTATCCTTAGTCTCAGGAATCCCATCTGCTCCGATGCTATAAGTCTTATAACCTGAATATGTGCTCACAAGTTCCATTCTGAACTTCAGATAGAAGCAGGCAGGATCATAAAGTTGAGCATATGAAGACCAGTAAGAAGTCTCATCAGATCCAAAGCTCATGTCAGCACATGTAACACCACCATTTAAGCCTCCGATCCTCTTGAATCCATCCTTACCAACGCTGTAGACTTCAAGCATTGCAGAATCACCTTCTGCAGCCACATCTCCATAGATATATTCACTGCCGTCCTCAGCATGAATAAGAACCGGATCTATCGAAAAACCATACAAGTCTTCCTTATATTCATTTCCGTTTACAGATGCATTGATGCTGACGATCGTATCATACTCATCCACCTCTCCATAGAGATTGATCCTGTCAGCCACTCCGTCATCATCCAGATCCGTACCCAGCATATCAGAAGCCTGGAAATTAATTGCCCATGCACCTTCCTGCTCCGTATACTTTCCAGTGAAGAGATCCGGTGCCTCATCAAACAGCACCTTTACCTCCTGCTTTCCGGCAGCATAGGAAGCCAGATCATATGGCGCAAAGTAAAATGTAACGCCGTCTGGATCTATAGTGAAGGCCACCTTAAATTCTTCAGTACCTGCAAAAGAATCCTTTACAGCTTCAAGATTAAATGCTTCCTCAGAAGTAATATCAGGATACCACTCCGAAATCCTGTTAAAAACGAATTCTGCCATTCCGTCCTTGTCAGCTACCACATCATCCAGTTCTATCACCGCTCCGGTCTTCATATCCAGATTAAGGTCCTGGTAATGACTATATCCATGAGCACCGCCTTCAAAATCATAATAGAACAGAGCAAAACTCAGAACCTGTTCATCAGCTCTTCTTATAAAGCATTTCTGATCATGATCAAATGCAGTGAAGTTATCCGGATCATCTTTACTCATATCTCTCGCCAGAGACAGAGCATCCTGATCATTTATGGCATCCTGTGCCTGATCAGCGAAAATGCCATTGGCCCTCTGTACATTTGACTCCAGTTCAGGGCACGCCTCCTTCAGGGCTTCCGGAAGAACTATCTCATCATATGAAGCATTAATGAGGGTTACATCATTCTCCGAACAATATAAATTATTACCGATGAAGTAAATCCCATCTGCTATTCCGTTATTAAAAACATCCACAGTATCCGTAGCGGTAGCCTCATCCTCTGCTAATGCATCCTGAAACGAAGCCATTGCCTGCTTTGCTGCTTCATCAGCCTGCTGACTCATTTCTTCCAGTTCAGCATGCTCAACATCAACATTGTAATCATCCGCTCTGCCACATGCAGCAGCACATGTCATGATTCCCATAGCCAGACCAACTGCAGCTACCTTCTTTACGCCGTAGATAACATGGTTTTTTCTCATATTTCCCCTTGTCATACCTTACCTCTTTTCAACCTCACATTTATGCTAAAATGTACCATTTTATACCATTTATACCATTTACTTTTTGGCAGATTTATTATAACCTAGATTTAAGATAAAAACTATTCACATTTTCTGATTCATAGTAAATATAGATAATTACAGACTATTTTTTAAGGAGGCATCAACATGAAATGTAATGAAACTAAGATTCGGTTCTTGTCTGGCGAATACAACGACAGACTTCTGGATATATACATTGATCCAGCCTCTCTGGATTATCAAAAGCTCAGGTATATCGATGCCATCACAGAATTCCACAAATTATTCGGAAATAACGACATACAGATCTTCAGCGCCCCGGGAAGGACTGAGGTAGGCGGAAATCACACAGATCATCAGCACGGCAAGGTACTTGCAGCCTCTATAAATGATGATGTTATCGCTATTACATCACCTCGCGAAGATGGTACTATCAATCTTCTGTCAAAGGGATACGACATGATCACATTTGACATAGACAGCATAACTGCTCCGAATGTAGCTGAGTACGGCACGACAACTTCCATCATCAAAGGAGTTATCGCAGGGCTGAGCGCCCGTGGTTACAAAGTCGGTGGCTTTAATGCATATCTCACCAGCGACGTACTCGGAGGCTCAGGGCTGTCATCATCGGCAGCATTCGAAACAGTTATCGGAACCATCGAGTCCGGGCTGTATAACGACATGTCCATCGATGCCATAACCATCGCGAAGATTGGTCAGTACGCCGAGAATATCTATTTCGGAAAGCCATGTGGTCTCATGGATCAGATGGCCTGCTCTGTGGGAAGCCTATGCTACATAGATTTTAAGAATCCGGAGGACCCTGTCGTTGAGAAGATAGACCTTGATCTTGAAGCAGAGAATTACCGGCTGGTAATAGTTGATACCAAGGGCAGCCACGCAGACCTGACACCGGATTATGCTGCGGTTCCAAGTGAAATGTGCAGCATCGCATCACATTTCGGAAAATCCGTTCTAAGAGAAGTCCCGGAAGAAGATGTAATTAAGAATATAGACGAACTGCGTAATAAATATGGCGACAGAGCTGTGCTTCGTGCATTACATTTCTACGCTGAAAATCAGCGAGTAGATTATGAAGTTGAATATCTTAAGAAGGGTAACTTCAAGAAATTCCTGTCACTGGTCAGAAAATCCGGAGACTCTTCCTATAAATATCTCCAGAATGTATATACCAACCATGATGTACAGCACCAGAACATGTCAATCGCGCTTTGTATAAGTGAGAGGATTCTGGTATTTCTGGATGACGGCGCAGCAAGGGTTCACGGAGGAGGCTTTGCCGGAACCATTCAGGCATTTGTATATAAAGACAAGGTTAAGGAATATACCACTGCTCTTGATAATATCTTCGGAGAAGGATCCAGCAAAGTTCTGGAGATAAGAAAATATGGAGGTATACGCGTATGACAATAAACCTTCTGATCTCCAAGCTTATTGAATATGGGATTCATGCAGGACTGATCGATCCCGCAGATAAGATTTATACAACCAACAGACTGCTGGAGGAGCTGCAGATTCTCGAATATACCGAGCCGGATGTAACACAGTCCAGCGGCGCCTCAGATAATGGCGATGCTGCCCCTGCTTCATGTGATACAGGTCATACAGATACCGACGATGCCGCCTCATGTGATACAGGTCATACAAATACTAACTATCTGGCTGACATTCTTTCAGCCATTACAGACTATGCAGTATCACAGGGACTACTCCAGCAGGATACGGTGACATATAGAGATCTGTTCGACACTAAGATCATGGGGCTTATCACTCCCCCACCATCAGTAGTCCGGGCAGAATTTGAGCGTAAATATATCATTTCACCTAAAGAAGCTACTGATTATTATTTTAACTTCAGTAAGGTCACAAATTATATCCGTACTGACAGGATTGCCAAAGACGTTAAATGGATGACTGCAACGGATTACGGAGAACTGGATATCACCATCAACCTCTCCAAACCGGAGAAGGATCCGCGGGACATAGCTGCTGCAGGCCAGGCTAAGAAATCCGGTTATCCAAGCTGTCTCCTATGTAAAGAGAACGAAGGATATTCCGGAAGCATAACCCATCCTGCCAGACAGAATCATCGTATAGTACCGATCAAGCTTGCAGGCGAGAATTACTATCTGCAGTATTCGCCGTATGTATACTACAATGAGCACTGCATTATATTTAACGAAAACCACATCCCTATGAAGATAGACAAGGATGCTTTCGTCAAGCTTCTGGATTTCACGGCACAGTTCCCTCACTATACTGCCGGGTCAAATGCCGACCTTCCGATAGTGGGGGGGTCAATCCTGTCTCATGATCATTTTCAGGGCGGTGCATACGAATTTCCTATGGTCCGTGCACCATATAAGAAGGAGTTTCAGATAAAGGGATATGATGACATCCGCGCAGGTAGCATTAACTGGCCTCTGTCCACCATAAGACTTCAGGGCGAGGACCCGTCCAGGGTTGCTGACCTTGCTGATATGATCCTGTCAAAATGGAGAAGCTACACTGACGAGGATGCATTCATCTATGCCGAGACAGACGGCGTTCCACATAACACCATCACTCCAATAGCAAGAAGACGTAAGAACCTCTTTGAACTTGACCTGGTGTTAAGGAACAACATAACCACAGATGAACACCCGCTGGGTGTATATCATCCTCACGCTGAATACCACCACATAAAGAAAGAAAACATCGGACTTATTGAGGTCATGGGGCTAGCTATTCTGCCAGCCAGATTAAAGAATGAAATGTCCATACTTGAAGAAACAGTTCTTGAATGTGGCGACCTGTCTTCAAAGGAGGCATTATCATCACATCTGGATTGGGCAGTCAAGTTTTTATCAGCCCACGGATTTACTGTATCCAATTATAAGATTGAGAATATTCCACTAGGAATGAGCCCTGAGATTTTAAGCACCATCGTAAAAGATGAAATCGGCTTAGTATTTTCAAAGGTTCTGGAAGATGCCGGAGTTTATAAATGTACTGAAGAAGGCGACAATGCCTTTATGAGATTTATTGATAGTCTGAATATGTAAGGTGGCGTACTTTTAAAAAAAATATCCCCTGAACAATCCATATGAATTGTTCAGGGGTGTATTCTTTATCCCAAATATTGGCTTTTCTTACAGAAGACCTGCTACTAAACCAGCAGACTCTGTGATACCTGAAAGCATAGCTCCACCTGTTGCAAGGTTAATAATGATACCGATTGCCCAAAGAACAACAGCAATTATACCTAAAATGAAACCAGCCTTAGCCTTACCACTTGTGTTACCAGCGTTCTGAGCCTGCTTAGCAAGCACGATAGCTACGATACCACAAGGTGCACAACATAAGAGACCAACAATGCCAAGAACTAGAGAAGCAGTAGCTTTTCCATCTTCTGGCTGTACATAATTATCACCCATACTTATTCCCTCCATTTGAAAATTGAAATAATAATTACTTGTGAATTATATCACATATATTGTTAATAGGCAAGCATAAGTAATTAAAGTAAAATCTATAGCAATTAATATAATATAACGATACATTCATTGC
>CAMHCL010000024.1 GCA_946183625.1 uncultured Lachnospiraceae bacterium | reverse complement strand
AGCTGGTAGAACTCTCCAGGTGAACGGTCGCCTCTTGCATCCTCATCTCTGAAGCAAGGTGCGATCTGGAAATATCTGTCAAAGCCTGCAGTCATAAGCAGCTGCTTGAACTGCTGTGGAGCCTGTGGCAGTGCATAGAACTTACCCGGATGCTTTCTTGCAGGTACCAGATAATCTCTAGCGCCTTCAGGTGATGAAGCTGTAAGGATAGGTGTTGTTATCTCAAGAAAATCGTGGGCGATCATTGCAGATCTAAGAGCTGCAACAACATTACATCTCATCACGATATTGTTCTTAACCTCAGGATTACGAAGATCCAGATAACGATACTTAAGACGGAAAGTCTCGTCAGCCTCTCTCGAATGGTTTATCTCAAATGGAAGCTCTGCATGATAGCTCTTACCAAGAACCTCTATTGATTCCGGAACGATCTCTATCTCTCCTGTAGGAATCTTATTATTTATGCTGCTTCTCTCTCTGACTGTACCAGTTATCTTGAGTGTAGATTCCTTGTTGAGGGGCTTGATAACAGACATCATTTCCTCTGTTTCAACAACCACCTGAGTAATGCCGTAGAAATCACGCATTACAACAAAGGCAAGACTTCCACCAACCTCTCTTACATTTTCCATCCAGCCGACGATAGTTACCTTCTCGCCGACATTTTCTTTTCTTAATTCACCGCAAGTATGCGTTCTAGACTGCATCTATGTTTCCTCCGTTTTTTGTTTACATTTTGGGCATCAATCTCATCCCAATTTCTTAAAAGTCGCGGTCTGCGAAGAATTCTACGAATTCTGTGTAACCCTCTTCCTGCATCTTCTCTTTCTGGAACTTCTTGTTCTTCTTCATGATAGATACATTTATGATGGTGCCGGCCTCGCGTTCCTCTTTAGCCAGTGCCATTATCTTCTGCATCTTATCTGCAGGCATGTTCTTCTCTACTAGATATGCCTTCTTCGAACCGCTTCCAGGAACCTGGAAATTGTTTTCAAGAAGAAGCATTACGATTCTCTCAAATCCGATAGAGAAACCAACAGCAGGTGTAGGCTGGCCTGTGAATTTTCCGATCATTTCATCATATCTTCCACCACCACCGACTGAGCCGCCGTACTCATCCATAGATATCTCAAATATAGGTCCTGTGTAATAGGACATACCACGAACCAGGGTTGGATCAAAGCTGATGCCGAAATCTGCACCCTTTGCACCCTCTACGCTCGAAATGATAGTTGAGAGATTCTCAGCAACATCTCCATCAAGGAAGTCGCCCAGTTCTTCCTTTATGGATCTGATATTTTCTATGCTGATCTTAGCCTTGTCGTCGTTGGAAACGGCCGGAGCATTTTCTCCTTCTTCTCCTACAAGGCGTGCATATAGGCCCAGATACTTCTCCACTACAGCCTCATCATAACCTTCTTTGATGAGTTCTTCCTTTACTCCTTCAAGACCGATCTTATCCATCTTATCGAGTATTATGAATACCGTATCATACTGGCTTTCTTCAAAGCCACTGTACGCAGCCATAGCTTTAAGTATACGTCTATCATTTATTCTGATAGTAAAATTCTTAAAATCAAGCTTTCCAAGGAGTGTTGTTGTTGCAAGTATAAGCTCGATCTCTGCAATTATTCCAGGCTCACCCAATATGTCTATATCACATTGCATGAACTGGCGGAAACGGCCACGCTGTGGTCTGTCAGCACGCCATACATTTCCCATCTGAAGCGCCTTAAATGGGCTTGGGAGATCATTTGCGTTATTTGAATAATACCTGGACAGAGGAAGTGTCAGGTCATAGCGGAGTCCACTATCTGTTAATATTCCTGCATCAGGGACTGCATTCTCTCCATCACCGGAACCATCAGCCAGCTTGCCAACTGCCGATGTAAGCTTGTCGCCCCTCTTCAGAATTTTAAATATAAGCTTCTCATTTTCTCCACCCTGATTACTGCTCAGGTTCTCGATATGCTCTACTGCAGGAGTCTCAACAGAGGTAAATCCATAAGTCTTATATGTTTCCTTTATAAGGCCTATAGCATAATCCCTAATCTCCATCTCCCTTGGAAGTATATCCTTCATACCTGTAACAGGCTTCTTCTTCATTGCCAATTATTTTTCCTCCATACTACCGTTAAAATAATTTCATTTTTATTTTAAAAATCTAGAATCCACACCTGCTGACTTTCTTTCCAGCATTTCATCTATTCTTGTTATATATTCGTAAACGTTCTTAACGTTTTCGACTCTATCAATTCTGGTGACCTCATTATTGTCCAGGCTTATAAGCCTTGTTACTGTTCCGGCTCCAGCCGCAAACACGTCCATCTTCTCCTCGATCATCACTATATTATAGAGACACTCAAGGCCCGGCTTGGAATATCCGGTATTCTCCAGGTTGCCGGCGATGTTCTTCTGTCTGTACAGATAGTAAGGTTTGAGGCCCATTTCATCTGCAGTCTTATAGGCGTAGGATATCATGGCTTCCATATCCTGATTGATCTCACCCTTGAACTCATCCAGATTCATATTCAGTTCTGCAGTTCTCTTAATAGCCAGGCTGTGTACAGTAAGGGATTCCGGCCCCATCTTCCTGATCTCTTCCAGAGTGTACTTCATATCTGAAAGTCTCTCGCCAGGAAGTCCAGCTATTATATCCATATTTATGTTGTTAAATCCTGCATCTCTGGCCATCTTGAAAGCAGCTCTTGTATCGTTAGGCGTATGTGCCCTTCCGATCTTTCTGAGGGCTGCCGCATTCATGGTCTGTGGATTTATACTTATTCTGGTCACGCCATATCTCTTCATGAGTGACAGCTTCTCAGGCGTAATACTGTCAGGCCTGCCTGCCTCTACGGTATACTCTCTTAATTCCGTCAAGTCAAATGTATTCTTTACGATATCCAGCAATGTATGCAGATGTTCTTCTGAAATGGCTGTAGGTGTTCCGCCACCGATATATATAGCTGTCAGCCTTCTGTATCTGTTCAGGAATGATATATACTGCAGCTCCTGCTCCAGAGTCTTCAGATAATCATCAACCACGCCTTCAAATTCATGAATAGGATATGCGGTAAAAGAACAATACAGACATCTGGTAGGACAGAATGGAATTCCTATATAAACAGCATACTCTGAAACCGGATCGATGGTCTCAAGTATACCCTTCTCCTTCCATGCCACATCATAGCTAAGCTCTGCCTTCTCCTCAGAAGTATCGTAAGTGGTCTTGTAATAATCTATTATCTCATCCTTGAACTTGCCATCCTTTAATGCACCGGTTGCTATCTTGGAAGGACGCATTCCAGTAAGGCTTCCCCACGGCAGTTCCCTTCCTGTATATGAGGAAAGCATCCTGTATGACGCAAGTTTAAGTCTGTTCCTGAATTTCTTTCTATCCTTGTAATCGCCATATGCGTAAGCAGAGAAGATAACATGTCCCTTCTCCTCTATTCTGAGGCGGGTGGTCCTGCTGTATTCAGCACCCACATCTCTGATCCCGTAAAGGGCCGTAAAAACAAAAGAAAACTCCGAAAAAAGTTTCCTGTCTATCAAGGAAACCTCTTCCGGGCTCACTGCTTTTATCTTCTCTCCTGGGAAAAATGCACCTATCATTGCTCTTAGGTCATTATTATAATCCCCACTGTTTTCTACAAGTAAGATCATCTTATCACCTGAATCAAAAATAGAAATTATATTTTTTCTCTGTTGCTATGGTGGTCTGCTCGTTATGTCCAGGAAATACAACTGTATCATCCGGCAGACTAAAGAGCTTCTCCGATATGGATCTTAGTAGAGCCTCTTCATCACCAGTAGGAAAATCAGATCTTCCAACGCTGCCTCTGAAAAGAGTATCGCCATCAAATATGACTTTTAAATCCTCGAAGTAATAGCACATACCACCCTTGGTATGTCCCGGGACTTCGATACATTTCACTGTATGACCCAGAACCTCCATGGTCTCGCCATCACTTACTGTTCTGTCCGGGGCAAATGTAACGGGGCTGTCGCCCATCACTGCTGACAGATTTTGCATCGCATTTCCCAGCAGCTCCCGGTCGCCTTCGCCGATTATAACCTCTGCATCAGGGTACATCTTTCGAAGCTCTGGCACTGCAGATACATGGTCAAAATGTGCATGTGTGAGAAGCATTGCCTTAAGCTCTGCCCCCTCTTCCTTGAGAAGCTTATCCAGAACATCTGCCCTGTCTGCAGGATCAATTATGACTGCCTCCTTGTTATCCTTATCTATCAGGATATAGCAATTTGTCATGACCGGTCCGAGGACCCTTTGTAACAGCTTTAATTCAACCATCTGACTACCCCTGGGTTCTTTCTATATCTATGATACCATCAACATTTCTAACTTTAGATATGAGGGTGTTCAGTTCATCTTTGGACTTAACACCAAACTGAATTGTAATGGTTGACTTGCCCTGTTTTGATGTACGGGCATTCATTCCCTTTATGGTTATATCCGACTCTTTAAATATCTTGGACAGATCGAATATGATCCCCTGTCTGTCGGATGCATAAACATTTATCTCAGTAGTGAATTCAGTGTCGGATGCACCGGTCTCATCTACCCACTCTGCTTCTATCAAACGCTCTCTCTCAGTCTCATCCATACAGAGTACATTTTCACAATCAGTCCTGTGAATGGATATACCACGTCCTCTGGTTACGAATCCGACTATCTCGTCACCCGGAACAGGTGTACAGCATTTAGAGAAACGTACTGCCACGTCATGAATACCACGTACCTTGATGGAACCCTTCGGCATCTCGTAGCTCTGACGTGTATCTCCCATCTCTGACAGTATGTCCTGATCAGAGATGTTCAGCATCTTCTGACGTCTGTCTTCCTCGATAAGACGGTTGACTATCTGTCCTTCCTTCAGACCACCATGGCCAACAGCAGCCATGAGAGAATCCCAGTCAGTAAAATTGTAACGCTTGAGAGTCTTCTCTATCAGCTCCGGTCTCATGTAAATGGACAGGTCTATGTTCTTGGATTTGCAATATTCTTCAACAGCGTTCTTGCCCTTGACGATGTTCTCTTCCTTCATCTCATGGCGGAACCACTGATTGATCTTAGTCTTCGCCTGTGTACTCTTTACAATCTTCAGCCAGTCAAGACTCGGTCCCTTGGAATTCTGGGATGTAATGATCTCAACTCTGTCGCCGGATCTGAGTGCTGTCTCAATAGGCACCTGGCGGCCATTTATTCTGGCACCAACCATTCTATTTCCGACTGCTGTATGAATAGCATAAGCAAAATCTATTGTATTACTGCCCTTCGGCAGTGACTTAACATCACCTGCAGGAGTGAAGCAGTATACCTGATCCTGGAACAGATCCAAGTCGGTCTTTACAGCATTCATGAACTCCTTATTGTCTTCAGTATCACTCTGCCACTCAAGGATCTCTCTCAGCCAGTTAAGCTTCTCCTCTTCCTTAGTAACATTTGTACTTCCGCTCTCCTTATACTTCCAGTGAGCAGCGATACCGTACTCTGCAGTTCTGTGCATTTCATAGGTTCTGATCTGTATCTCGAAAGGTCTTCCTTCATGTCCGATCAGAGTAGTATGAAGCGACTGATACATGTTCGCCTTAGGCATGGCAATATAATCCTTGAATCTGCCCGGTATAGGCTTATACTTCTCATGGATTATACCCAGAGCTGCATAACAGTCTCTGACAGTATCAACCTTTATTCTGAGGGCGAACAGGTCATATATCTGATCCAGATTCTTGCCCTGGGTCTTCATCTTCTTATAGATACTGAAGATATGCTTTACACGCCCCTCTATCTCTGCCTTGATATCGGCCTCTTTTATATATTCGGTAACTTCCGATACCATTTCTTTTATAAAATCTTCTCTTTCGGATATACGCTCATCTATCTTCGAGCACAGATCCGCATAAATCTCCGGATAGAGATACTGCATACAGAGATCATCCATCTCTACCTGAATCTTGGATATACCGAGCCTGTTAGCGATAGGCGCATATATATCCATAGTCTCTCTGGCTTTCTCAACCTGCTTTGCAGCAGTCTGATACTGCAGAGTCCTTAAGTTGTGCAGACGGTCTGCCAGCTTGATGATCACGACTCTGATATCATTTGCCATAGCAATGAACATCTTACGAAGATTCTCTGCCTGAATCTCTATCTTGTCCTGAGACAGATTCAACTGTGTCAGCTTTGTAACTCCATCCACCAGAAGTGCAACTTCCGGAGAGAATTCATTTGACACATCTTCCTTAGTCATCTCAGTGTCTTCTATAACATCATGAAGCAGTCCGGCGACTATGGTTTCCTTGTCCATCTCCAGCTCTGCCAGGATAATAGCAACGCAAAGAGGATGAATGATATACGGCTCACCAGATTTTCTCTTCTGATCCTTATGAGCCTCGTTGGCCATATGATAGGCCTTCTCGATCATGGAATAGTCCTCTGACGGATGATACTTCTCGATCTTCTCTATGAGGATATTATATATCTCATCAGGCGAAGTGAAGTCTTCAGGGGTAGCCAGTTCGTCAGATCTTGCCGCGCCATTATTAACAGATAATATCGGCTTTCTGTCACTTCTATTCAGTTCTTCGTCATACATTAATAGGTCTTTATTATCTATCTCTGACATCACTTCCTCCTTTCTTATCACGGGTCATGGTAAAATGTTCTTATTTCCCAGAATATGATACAACTGAGTTTACATCATAATCAGCTAACTTAGCTCTTCCATTAAGACCTTCAAGCTCTATAAGGAAGATAGCCTTTACTATGACACCGCCAAGGCTCTCAACAAGCTTTGCGGATGCCCCTATTGTTCCACCTGTTGCAAGGAGATCATCAACCAATATGACCTTCTGGCCAGGCTTGATGGTATCCTTATGAATCTCAACAGTTGCACTGCCATACTCCAGATCATAGTCAACAGATACTGTCTCTCTTGGGAGCTTGCCCTTCTTTCTGACAAGAGCCAGACCCTTGCCTCTCTTGTAAGCCAGTGGAGCACCGAAGATAAATCCTCGTGCTTCAGCACCTACTATCATATCAAAATCAGTATCACCGATAAGCTTGTCCATCTCATCTATAGCGAGCTTGAATCCTTCAGGATCTTCGATAACACTTGTAACATCTCTGAATAACACTCCCGGTTCAGGGAAATCAGGAATACATTTTATATAATCTTCTACACTCTTCATAGTTACCTCCAAACATATTCACCCGTTATATAGCATTATGCAGGTCTGTAATCTTTCAATAAAAATTCTACTGTTCTTTTTCCCATATACTCATTGATATAAGGTTTAAATGTAAAATCAATGAATAATCCCTGGGCAATACCTTTCATTATTTTATCACAATCCTCTTCATTAAACCACTTTTTTATATCTGCCATAACATCGTCTGGCTTGAAGCTCGTGATCGAATATCGCCTTCCGTTCTTATCCCTAACCTTAAGCTCCATCACATTACTATTCTTACCCTTGATCCTTATTCCATACAGCTCCATATCAGGTGCCCCGAAAAGAGGTTCATCATTTCCTTCACCACAAGGTTCCATGCTCTCCAGCTGTTCTATGAGGCTGAAGGTGATGGTGTGGAGTGGTTCCACTGCATCTATAAAAATCTTAGCTGTAAGATCAGCTTCTGTGAGATGCTGGTTCGCATTAAGAAATCTTCTAAGATCATCCAGATCAGTTTTCTTGATGGTCAGTCCTGCTGCCTGCTTGTGACCACCGAACTTAACCAGATATTCCTTAGCCTCGCACAGCGCTTCGAAAACATTATAGGCCTCTATAGATCTGGCAGAACCCTTATAAACATCCGGATTTACAATAGAATCAGTAAATACAATTGCAGGTCTGTAGAATCTGTCCTCTATATGTCCGGCTACAAGTCCGGCCAGACTTTCATGCAGTCCTTCCGCATATACAACTATTACATTATCAAGAGTGCCATCAGCTTCCTTTGCGCCCAGCATTTCCATGATCGGCCTCTCGCCCTCTGTAGTCATTTCCTTCCTGGTATTATTAAGTGATACCATGTATTCTGCAATATCCCTTGCCTTATCAGGATCTTCTTCAAGAAACAGTTCCACCACATCCTTGGCAGATTCCAGACGCCCCTTCGTATTAATGCATGGCCCTATCACGAAGGAGAAGCTTCTGGTATTAAGCTTTCTCTGGGCAGGTAATCCTGTTGCTTCAGCAAGAGCCTTTAATCCTATATTGTCAGTATTAAGTATCTTCCGGAGTCCTTCTCTGACAAGAATCCTGTTCTCATCAAGTAGCGGCATTACATCACATACCGTTGCGATAGCAGCAAACTCCACATACTTTCCTTCTGGCAATTCCTCACCCATATATTTATAAAGTGCCTTTATAAACTTATATGCAACCATGGCGCCGCATATTTCCTTGTATGGGTATTTATCTGCTATCTGATGTGGATCTATGATCACATCCGCAGCCGGCATTTCTTCCTGAGGTTCATGGTGATCTGTAACCACCACAGTCATTCCTAATTCCTTGGCTTTACTTATGGAAGCTACTGCAGCCACGCCGTTATCGCAGGTTATTATAGTATCAACGCCTGCAGCTGCAGCATCCTCAACTATCCTGACATTCATTCCGTAACCATCTCTGATACGATCTGGTATGTCATAGCTTACATTTGCGCCAAGCTTCCTCATTCCGTCCAGAAGTATATAGGTAGATGTCACTCCATCAGCATCATAATCCCCCACGACTCTGATAGAGCTTCCCGCCTTTATCTTCTCCGCTATTATTTCTACGCCTTTATCCATTCCCATCATAAGGGCCGGATCATGAAGGTCATCCATGGTACCATATAGATACTTCTCGATCTGATCCTCATTTACCTTACCCCTGCAGGTTATAATATTCGCCGTAAGTGGCAATATTCCGAACCTGGCTGCTATGTTGTTGATCCGCGCCTTTCGGGAATAAACTCTCCATTCTTTCTTCAATCTATCACCCCATATCTAAAAATCATAGTCCATAAGAGGCCGAGTAGCTAACTACCCGGCCTCTTGAAAAGATTCATTTTAAAACTATTTATTTCTCTGCTGCTTTCTTAGCGCCTATATGCTTTCTAAGGAATAACCACAGTGGGCCGGTCATGCAAATTGATGAATAAGTACCGGCTACAACACCAACCATCAGAGTAAATGTAAACTCTTTAAGTGAACTTACACCAAGTATGTAAAGCATAAGTACCATGACAAATGTAGTCAGGTTAGTGTATATATTACGAGAAACTGTCTGTGAGATACTTGTATCAACGATTCCATCGTATCCCACTTTATCAACGCTCATCTCCTTCAGATTCTCACGGATACGGTCGAAGATGATGATCGTGGAGTTGATGGAATAACCAACTATAGTAAGCATACATGCGATAAATGTACCGCCTACGTTCAAGTAAAGTACGCTGTATGCAAAGAATACAAACATTACATCGTGAATCAGAGCAATAACAGCAGCCACACCGAATCTTGTATCGCTGAATCTGAATGCGATGTATATAAGCATAAGGATTGACGCAATAACTACAGCGAGGATTGCATCTCTCTGTGTTTCCTTACTGATGGTACTACTAATATTCTCTGAATCAATCTTATCATCAGTCAGGTCGAAGTTTGATTTAAGAGAATCTGATACTATATTACGAGTTTTCTCGTCAAGGTTTGCAGTCTTAAATACTATCTGATTTGTATTGTCAACTATCTGAATCTGTATTGTTCCTACATCAACTCCTGCAGCCTCTGCTATAACAGGTGCAACCTCAGTCTCAGCCTGAACAAGTGTCTTAGGCTCGTTAAATGTAACGGTTGTTGATGTACCACCACTGAACTCAAGTGAGTAATTAAGTGTATTACCTCTTGAAGAGATATTCTTATTGACGAACACGAAAGCAATACCTGTCAAAATGACAACAAGTGAAAATACTGCTGCTACAGGGAAAGCCTTGGAGAACTTCTTGACTTTTGCCTGCTTTGCAGCTCCGTAAAGCTTTGGACTTGTAACGCCAAGTGTCGAAAATACATAAAGCAGGAATCTTGTTATAAGAAGTGCAGTTATCATAGATAAAACGATACCAAGGATAAGTGTACGAGCAAATCCCTTAACAGTACCTGTACCCATGATAAGAAGTACAACACCTGCGATGATTGTTGTTACGTTACCATCTATTATAGCTGAAAGAGCCTTATTAAATCCGCTCTTTATAGCTGTCTTAACCGATTTTCCAAGACCTATCTCTTCTTTGATACGTGTGAATATGATTACATTTGCATCGACTGCCATACCTATGGAAAGTATGATACCGGCAATACCAGGAAGAGTAAGTGTTATATGTAATGCATTGAGGAAGAACAGCATAAGTACTGTATAAATACTAAGTGCAACAGCTGACAGGAATCCAGGGAATCTGAATACTACTGTCATAAGTAAGAATATAAGGATAAGACCTATAAGTCCTGCCATTAATGAAGTTCTAAGTGCATCAGATCCAAGCTTTGCACCAACAACCTGAGATGAAAGCTCTGTAAGTGTAAGAGGAAGAGCACCGATCTTGATAGTATTTGCAAGATCACTAGCTTCTTCATAATCGTCCATACCATCGATCTGAGCACTACCACCATTGATCTGCTCACGAACAACAGGACTACTTACAACCTGGTTATCATATAAAATGTAAAGAGGACTTCCTACATTTGCTCCTGTGATATCAGCAAACTTCTGTCCACCTTCATCAGTAAACTGAAGATGTACTACATATTCATCTGCACCTGATGTATCTGTAATACGACCACCCTCAGCAGTCTTAACATCAGAACCTGAAAGGGCAGCTTCATACTCTTCGCCCTTTGAGAACAGGTCATAGTTCGTCTGATCTATAAACTCGAGTTTACCAGGGCGTCCTAATGAATCAAGGATTTCGTTTGGATCATACTTACTTGTATCCAAAGGAATCTCAACAGTGATTCTGTCCTTACCCTGCTTATAGACTTCAGCATCCGGACTATAGTTATCAACTCTTCGCTGCAACTTATCTATAGTTGCATTGATCTCTTCATCTGTGGCATCCTTCTCAGCGATCTCATATGTAACGCTGACACCACCCTGAAGATCAAGTCCCAAAGGTATGTCCTTTGCACGACCTGTACGCTCTTTGCCAAGACCTTCGATTACTGCATATACACCACCTGCTACAACAAGTGCGAAAAGCAAAAACCAAAGGATAGCATTTCTCTTTGCCTTCTTCATTTTAGTTCTCCTCTAAAAATACTTATTAACCGCATAATTATATCATAGCAATTCCTTATTTTAAAGAGTTTTTATAAATTATATATGTACAATATCAATGAATTTTATGTTAAAATACAGCTTATAGAATAAATAATGATACATCGATCCTAAATACTCACAGAAGGAAAGGACTAATACATGTATTTCGCTGACACATTAAACACCCTGATCATGGATCTGGAGTATAACTCAAAACAAATTGCTGATTACTGTGGTCTGTCAAATGCATCACTTAGCAGATATAGAACAGGAAATCGTATACCACCAGTAGACAGCAAGCAGGTAGATATGCTCATAAATGGACTTATTAAAGCCGCTGAAGATTCTGGAAGGAAAGACTGGTACTCTGTCCAGGAATTGAAGGATATTCTTATAAAAGCCATTCATGCAGATCTTGGGGATGAGGATATGGCTCTCATAGTTGAGAAGCTTGATACCCTTATGACGGAATTTCATATACAGAACAAGACATTGGCACAATATCTGAATTACGATCCTTCTTTCCTGTCGAAGGTCCGTTCCGGGGAAAGAAAATTTTCAAATATAGACAGTGTTATCACTAATGTTGCCAAATATGTTACTGATATAGTAATAGAGGAAGATAATACTCTGGAACTTGCTGAGTTGATAAATGTTCCTCAGAGCAGCCTTCAGTCCGAGAAGCAGATAGAAGAACAGCTGATACTCTGGATGAATAATTCTGATAAGTCATCCTATGATTCTGAGTTTTCATCATTCCTGAAGAATCTCGATTCATTTAATCTGGAAGACTATATCAGGAGCATACATTTTGACACCATGAAAGTTCCTACTGCTCCTATCCATATCCAGACATCGAAGATGTTCATGGGGATAGAAGAATTCAAAGACTGTGAACTCCTGTTTCTAAAAACCACAGCTATGTCCAAAGGAGTGGACAAGGTAGTCATGTACTCCGACATGCCTATAGAGGCTATGAGCCAGGATGTACTATTTTCCAGAAAATGGATATATGGTATGGCCGCGCTCTTAAAGAAGGGCTATACACTTCAGATAATACATAATGTGGACAGGCCAATAAATGAGATGCTTCTAGCTTTGGAAATGTATATACCTATGTACATGACCGGCCAGCTGGAGCCATATTACTTTGATAAAATCCAGGGAACTGTATTCAATACTATGCTGAAGTTTTCCAATGCAGCAGCTGTTTCAGGCGAAGCAATATCCGGTTTCCACGAGCACGGTCAATATTATTACACTACCAAAAAGAGTGAACTTGAATATTATAATATGCGGGCAAAGGATATGCTTTCTAAAGCTAAGCCTCTGATGGAGATTTATAATTCAAATCGTAAGTCCGAATATCGCAGAAAGCTTAGAAGCATAACTGCAGAGGGTAACCTAAAGGCAATACGTTCATCTCTGCCTTTATATACGATTGATAATGATCTTCTGGATAAGATATTGTCCCATTCAGAGCTAAGTATGGCTGAGAGGGACCTTATAAGGAGATATATGACCAGCGAGAAAAACCGCGTAATCAATCTGCTTAAGAAATTCGATGTAGAATGTGTTGTTCCTATCATCAGTGAGGAAGAATTTAAAAAATATCCTATGTCGCTGTCAATTTCAGGTCTCTTCCTGGATAAAAACATTCATTACAGATATGAAGAGTACTTACAGCACATGGAATCCACAAGAGCCTTCGCTGAGGAGCATGAGAATTATCACCTGACAGAAAAAAAGGATACCCTTTTCAGGAATATCCAGATTCTGATATCAAAGGGGAAATGTGTCATTGTTTCCAAAAACACATCCCCTGCAATACAATTTATAATTAATCATCCAAAGATGGTTGCAGCCATAGAGAAACTGGATATGTCTGTATTATCCAAATAATCCATGACTATATAAATTAAAATCTAATTGAATAGATCCTTAATGCTGATTATGTTGTCATAGATGTAATCAGCATTTTCTTTTATTACATCATCTACCGGGATCAGGTCCTTCACCAGAACAGTAATTAGTCCTGCTTTGTGGGACGAGATTACGCCGTTTTTAGAATCTTCTACGCCAATAACCTCTGATGGATCCAGACCCAGTTCTCTGCATGCGGTCAGATATATATCTGGTTCCGGCTTGCCCCTGGTGATCATATCTCCGTATATAAGCTTATCGAAGTATTCCAGCACTCCATGTGGTTCCAGGAACTTCATGGCTCTTTTCTTTTCTGTAGAAGTTGCAAGAGCGATCTTGATCCCCTTCTCCTTCAAAAACTCCAGCAATTCCTTCACTCCCGGCTTAAGTTCATATCCATGCTCCTCAGCATGACCTTCTACTCCGGCAGTTACTATTGCTCTATAATCATAATAATCAATTCCTGACTTGAAAAAATTATCAAAAGTTATGGCATTGGCCTTCTTGTTGCCGCCTGCGATCAGATTGCAGAAATCCTCAACTTTGTCAAGAGGCAGCCCGAAGTGTCGAGCTGCCTCATACTCATACTTTCGATATATCTTTTCAGAATCGAGTATTACTCCATCCATGTCAAAAGCTATACCTTTATACATTTAACTTTCTTTTCTCCTTCTAAGAAGTAGCAGTAAGATTAATGCTATCAGAAGAACTCCTCCACCTATTATCAGAAGAGGTATCCAATTAAACTTGCCACGATAATTGAAGTGCATTTCGATAGAACTATCGTTGCCCGCCTCATCATGTGCTGTAGCTGTTAATGTGTAGGATCCCTTCTTGCTGACGGTGAACTTAGCTTCATTATCAGCCAGATCTATAGCCTGTCCATTTAACTGAACGTTATCAAGAGTATCCTCATCCAACTGTACTGATACAGATACATCTGTTGACTCAATCAGCTTCTGTCCTTCTTCAACACCACTTACTATGATGTTAGGTCCCTTAGTATCAAGCAGGAATGTGTATTCCTTAGTAGTTGTATGATCCATTTCATCAGTTGCAACTATCTTGAGCACGTGAGTACCATCCTCAATATCAGACATACCATCATACTCAACACCATCAAGGTAAATAGTTACTTCACATACTGTCAGATCTCTAATAAGCTCTTCAAGATTCTCATTCCATTCAAACTTATTAATTACTGTTCCGTCATACTTTGACAGATCTCCAATTTCAGGAGCCTTAGTATCAATCGTGAAATGAACACTCTTGGAATCCTTGTTACCTGCTTTATCAGTTGAAGTAATATCTATATCATAGATACCATCTTCTTTGAATATCTTCTCAAAGTTAGTAAGCTTGCCTCTGTTAAATGACACATCATCGAACTTCAGGTTTTCAACCTTACCATCTATATCCTCTCTGGTTCCCTTAAGAACTACGTTATTTGTTGTATAGAATGCCTCATCTACAGTTACACCAAGTGATACATTCTTGTCAGTTATATCATAATTCTTAACGCCACTAAGTGTGATTACAGGAGCTGTTCCATCAAGGATAAATGTATGCTGTGCAGGTGTAGCTACATTTCCTGCCATATCCTGCGCGGTAAATTCAAATCTGTATTCACGATCATCAGCATAGGTCTTACTTAAACTATCACTAGCAGAACGTGGTTTGAACTCTATTGTTTCAAGTAAGCTCTCACCCTGTCCATCAATCTTCTTGTAGACCTTAATCTCACCGGATCTAATATCGTTGTAGAAAGCTTCATTCATACTGAAGGTTACAGTTACTGCATTTGTAGCTGTTCCACCACCTGCAGAACTTGATATTGTAAGCTGTGGAGCTGTCTTATCAACTCTGAAGGTAACAACTCTTTCAGCACTTCTATTTCCGGCTCTATCTACTGCTACATAATGAATTTCGTAATCAGCCTCAGTTGTAAAGGCATGTGCTCCCTCTCCAACCTTATCTGTGTCAGATGACTGACCACTTCCAGGAGGTGTCATAAGAACAACTCTTGTCAGATCATCAGAATCCTTATTTGTATCTGATACATATACTTCTACGCTTCCATCATATGTAAGATATCTGACACCTGATCCATCTGAGTAACCAGCGTTATTCAGTGAAAGTGATATTACCGGAGCTGTCTTATCAATGATAAACTCAAGCTTCTGAGAAGCGCCGCTATCATCTGTAACATTTCCAGACTTATCTACAGATTTAATCTTAAGCTCATGATATCCTTCAGAACTAATTGAAATAGTTGCACTATTAACACCATTGCTGTAGCTCCAGGATGGACTAAGTGCGCTTCCATTATCAGTTACTGTTATAGAATCGATGTTGTAATCAGCAACCTGCAGATCAACACTTACACTATTTGCATAATACTGACCATATGAATAAGCCTCTTTGTCATCACCGAAGACACCAACCTTATTACTATATGCATTCTGATACTTAGTAAACTTAGCCGGCTTTGCAGTTGTAATGAACATATTATTCTTTGGTGCAACATTATCTACTGTAAATCCAATAGACTTTTCTGCAGCATTACCACATTTATCTGTTGCTACAAAGATAATCTCATAAGTACCATTTTCAGTACAATCAATTGTAGGATATGAGCCTCCGGATTTCTTGATATTTCTAATCTCTGTTTCCTTCATGCCTGTGACAGGATCGTAACGCTCTATGGTTACTTCCATGTCATCTCCGTCTTCAGTAAAGTCTTCTACTGTTACTCCTACAATACCTGATCCTGTAATATAATCATCCATTCCATCATATTCAAAACCATTTAAATTTGTAATCAGAACAGGGTCCATTCTGTCAATGGTAAATATATTTGTATCCTTGCCCTTATTCTTAGATAAATCAGTTGCTTCAGCTGATATTGTATGCTTTCCATCATCAGTTACTGTAATGGTTGTTTTCCATACATTTCCGCTCTTGCTCCAGGATGGCTTGAGAACACTTCCATTATCCTTTACAACCAGTGCTGTATCCTTTGGAATATTATCATCCTCAACCGTGATTTCCAGCTTGACATTTGAATTAAAGTATCCAGATATGCCCTTTGTAGGAGCAGTTTTTCTGTTAATCTTCACAACAGGCTTAAGCTGATCCATAATAAAGCTTGTGGAAACTATCTTCTTGTTTCCGCCATCTTCTACAGCTCTATCTGCAACAGAAAGCTCAACTGTGTATTTACCTGATAATGCTTCTGTTCCTAATATTTCTGTAAGCGTATGACCATTTGCTGTATTACCTGAAATTGTATCAGACTTAACTTCCTTCTTCTCAGAACCGTGTGTAATAGTAAGAACTACACCTTCATTTCCATCGGCATCCTTAGTTCTGATTCCACTTGGTACATCAGATCCTGTAAATGTTATCCTCGGATCTTTACTTCTATATGATCCTTTAGCAGCCGATGCGTCCTCGCTATCAATCTTTAAAGAAGTCTTAGGATCTGTTTGATCTACCTTTATAACAAAATCCGAATATGCCAGTGGTTCATTCTTTGCATTGTCAATTACATTAACGCTGATCTTAGTACCATTAGCATCCTTTGATTCTGGAACAGTAAATGCTGTCTTATAATCTTTTGTAATATCTTCATCAGGAAGCAGCTTTATTGTCTTGTTCTCAGACTCATCCATACAATTAGATGTAGTTACAGTATATCTCCTTATAGCAGATGAAACACCGGTATTATCTTTTGCTGTAAAAAACAAAACCTTAGTCTTATGCCAATCAGAATCTATACCATCAACATTTATGTCTGTCGGACTCTCAACATCAACATTTATAATACCTGTTTCATGTGGTGTTGAAGTGTAATCATTATCATTTTTTACTGTTAATGTTGCTTTATTAATTATAAATGAGCTCAGCCCATTACTTAATGAAGCATCATTAAGAGTATACACGTACTTTCCATCAGCATCTGGTTGCGGTGCTGGTGTCAGTCCACTCGAAAAATCAACATTTACAGGTCCATTGCTGGTATCGTATGTCAATTTAGCTTCCTTTAATGGAACTTCTGACTTTACAGTATATGAAAATACAACATCATGATTAGCTACAGTTGCATCAGACCAAACTATAAATTCATTATCCTTTGGAGGATTAGTATTATTAACCTTTAACGCGATTTCGGCCTCTTCTTCAAAGAACTTGAAAGTAACTGTTTTTTCTGCGGCCTTATTACCTGCATTATCCTCTGCATTAATTGTGGCAACCACTTCCTGGCCATTATTATCTGAGTCTGCCGGAATTATAAATACAAACTCTCCGGTTGTATCATCATAACTATCATATGCGATGGTATCAGATCCAAATACGAAGGATACCTTTGCAGGATCAATGCCACTATTATAAGAAGCATCTTCTAAATCATCTATTGTTACCTTGACCTTTGTATCCTTTGTCGAAGAACACTCTGTAGGATCACAAGTAGTTGTAAAATCATCCTGAGATACTTCTATCTGATCATCATGAATTACAGGGACCTTGGTATCATAATATACCTTAAAAGTAACCGATGGATCCATTGGGATACCATAATTACTTTCAGCTTCAAAAGTAAACTCATTCTTA
>CAMHCL010000023.1 GCA_946183625.1 uncultured Lachnospiraceae bacterium | reverse complement strand
TCCTATGTCTTCAGGTAATACAGAGAGACAGATCCAGTTCATGAGAGATCTGAATTCAACAATTCTCTGCTGTACACCATCTTATGCTGCTTACATTGGTGAGAAGCTTAAGAGCATGGGACTTACAACTGATGATATAAATCTTAAGGCTGGTATCTTCGGTGCTGAACCTTGGACAGAGGAAATGCGTCATAGCATAGAGACAAGTCTTGGAATCAAGGCATATGATATCTATGGTCTTACTGAAATATCTGGACCTGGTGTATCATTCGAATGTGAAGCTCAAAATGGTATGCATATAAATGAAGATCATTTCTATGCAGAGGTTATTGATCCGGATACAGGAGAAGTCCTTCCAGAAGGAACAGAGGGTGAACTTGTATTTACATCTCTTGATAAGGAAGCATTCCCACTTCTCAGATATAGAACACGTGACCTTGTAGTTCTTACAAGAGAAGCTTGCCCATGCGGACGTACACATATCAAGATGTGTAAGCCAAAGGGACGTTCAGATGATATGATGATTATTCGTGGTGTAAATGTATTCCCAAGCCAGGTAGAGACTGTTCTTCTGAAAGAAGGATATTCACCAAATTATCAAATCATCGTAGACAGAGTAGATAACGAAGACACATTTGACATAAATGTAGAACTTACGGAAGAACAGTTCCGTCAGTATAAAGAAGAAGATGACACAGAAAAGGCTAGAAAGAAGCTTCAGGCAGCTATGGTTGCTATGCTCGGAATCAGACCTAAGATTCATCTGCTTGCACCAAATACTGTACCAAGAAGTGAAGGTAAAGCCGTAAGAGCAATTGATAAGAGGAAACTTCACGACTAATGTCAAAAAAGAAGATTGAATTAATTATACTATTTACAATCCTTCCGATCGCTATAATCGTCGGCACTCTTGTGATGGCGAAACGCGAGAGGGAGGATTTAAACAATCAGGAAAGCCTGTATGAAAACAGAGATGCAGAGATAAATAGTATGCTTCTTGAAGAGTACCAGAAGTCTCAGTCTACAAGGCAGTCAGTGGAAATCACCACTGAATATATCGCTCCTTTCGAGGAGGGTGTTGCCGAGATTGAGGAAATGTATGCTGATGGTACTGAAACCAGTGAGCCGGAGAATTCTGAACCGGTAGAAGCTGATCTCACCTCTTCAGATGAGGATATCATAGCCGCTGCCGAGCAGAAGGCTAAGGAAGAAGCAGAAGCTGCAGCTCAGACTGCGAATTATGCCATCCAGAATTATGGATATCTCGCTGGTGGGAATACAGGCGATTTTGTGTTGGACATAACTCCGGAGGAAATGATGTCATCACATCCACTTTTCCTTCAGTATGATCCTAGATGGGCTGGTTATCCTTACGGAATGGGTACCATGCAGTCTTCAGCCTGTGGACCTACATGCTTCTCCATGGTTATTGTAGGACTTACTGATATAGATGCTGCATCACCACCTAGAGTCGCTGCCTACAGTATGAACCATGGTTATTATGTTCCAGGTGCTGGTACATCTCATCAGCTGTTTATACAAGGCTGTTATGACTTTGGACTCTATTGTGAGAGTGTTGAATTATCCCAGGAGGCTATGGAGCAGCATCTGGACAGAGGAGAGATGCTCATCCTCAGCTGCCACAATGGTAACTTCACACATTCGGGGGCAGGACATTTTATAGTTATATATGGATATGATAATAATGGCTTCATGGTAAATGACCCGGCTTCTATAGAGCGAAGCGGATATTACTGGCCATTCTCAGTTATACAGTCAGACATTGTTAAAATCTACGCTTTGGGAAGGTACTTATAATGATCATATATCCGACAGCAAAACAGGCAGGAATACTGGATAAGTATACACAGGAACGTATAGGCGTTCCGGGTATTGTTTTGATGGAAAGAGCTGCGAATCTTACAGCAGAAACGATCATAGACAGACTTCATAATGGTCAGAAGGGGATATATTCCTCCAAGGCAGACTCAAAGCTGAAGGATTTCAGCAAGGACAGAGATGAAATAGTTATTGTGGCCGAGGGAGGCAACAATGGCGGAGATGCTGTTGCGGTCGGAAGGATCCTGTACTGTAAGGGATATAAGGTCAGGATAATAGATATAGATGGTATCAGTAATAAAACTGATAGTTTTAAAAAACAGATAGAGATCATACAGAAGCTTGGAATCAGATATACCGTACTTTCAGAGACGGATGATCCTTCAGTCTGTCTGGTAGAAATCTTTAAGTCCATAGGTCATGGAATCATCTGTGAAGGACTCTTCGGAGTAGGACTTAGCCGCAAGGTAGAGGGAGTCCATAAAGATGTAATTGATATGATAAATAAATTCTCACAGCGTGGTATCTATGTTGTGAGCATAGACATTCCTTCTGGAATAAATAGCAACAATGGACACATAATGGGTGCTGCCATAAGAAGCGACCTGACAGTGACTTATCAATATATCAAATACGGAATGCTGGTTTCCAGCGGCAGAGAGTACTCAGGTGATATAGTTTGTGATGACATAGGGATCATTCAGAATATAGAGCCTGAATGGTACGAGGAACTATATACGCAATATGGCGACAACAACCTGGTATTATATGAATATACCAAAGACGAATATATGAGCAGACTGCCAGTGAGAACAGCAGATTCCCATAAGGGGACATATGGCAAGGTTCTTATCATGGCAGGTTCATCAGATATATATGGCGCGATGTATTTTGCGGCTGCAGCCACCTATGGGGTTGGTGCGGGGTTGGTTAAAGTCATAACCCATAAGAATAATCGCGATATACTTGCAGAAAAGCTTCCTGAAGCCATGATACTGACCTATGATGATGATGGCTTCGATAAGATTAAAGTGATGGAAGCAGTCAGCTGGGCCGATGTAATGCTTCTTGGTCCGGGGATAGGTACATCCGATAAGACTGCAAGTCTGTTTAATTACATGCTTGCTACAGCTCATACGGGTCAGAAAATAGTTCTGGATGCAGATGCGCTGAATATCATTTCACAGAATGATATGAGCAAATGTTTCAGCAACCTGACAAATGCTGTTGGAAAATATAATGTGGTTATCACTCCACATCCGGGCGAGATGGCAAGACTTTATGAGAACCTCTTTAATGAGGAAGAGGATGTAAGAACTGTTATTCAGGACAGCCCTGATATGGTTGCTAAGACCATGGCTTATAAGTTTGGTATCATTGCAGTGCTGAAGGGAGCCAGAACATATATAGCCGGTTCTAGTAATAACATATATGTTAATACTACCGGAAATTCAGCCATGTCAAAAGGTGGTTCAGGTGATGTGCTTGCAGGAATCCTTGCAGGACTTATTGCGGGATCTGGAAGCCAGAATATATATGATACGGTATGCACTGGAGTCCGTCTTCATGGACTGGCAGGGGATATAGCGAGATACCGCGTCGGAGAATACTCCATGACTGCGCGGGATTTGATCTTCAATATTCCAAATGCAATGAAGTGACATTAAATATAAATGAAAGAAGAATAATCATGAATTCTGAACAATATCGACGTGTTGAGGCCGCTATTGACCTTGACGCTATCCGAAGTAATATCATCACAGTACGTAACTTAAATCCAAAGCCGGAGGGCGGATACAAGAAGGTTCTGGCTGTAATAAAGGCTGATGCCTATGGCCATGGTGCGGTTGAAGTCGCAAAGGCTGTGGACGATCTGGCTGACTATTACGGTGTTGCTTGTATTGACGAGGCCGTAGAACTTAGACAGCATGATATAACAAAACCAGTTCTTATACTGGGATATACAGACAGTAGTTATTTCGAGGACCTGATTAATTACGACGTTACTACAGCTATCTACAGTCTGGAGGATGCAAAGCTCCTATCTGCAAAAGCAGAGGAACTGGGCAAGCCTGCGAAGGTACATATCAAGGTAGACAGTGGTATGAGCAGGATAGGTTTCCAGTGCACAGATGAGGAACTTGAGAAGGCTATTGCCATAACTAAACTGCCGGGCATTGTTGTAGATGGGATCTTTACTCACTATGCAAAAGCTGATTACTTCGTGAAGGATGATGCTAAGACTCAGTATGAGAAGTTTTCATGGTTTGTAAGAGGAATGGAAGAGGCCGGCGTTACATTTAACGTAAGGCATATAGATAACAGCGCTGGAGCTATGGAGATACATAGTGAAGGTTTTGACATGATAAGGCTGGGTATTGTAATATATGGATTATACCCATCAGAGGAAATTGATAAGTCTGTAAAAATCACTCCTGCAATGACATTTAAATCCAGGATAATTCACGTAAAAGATTTGGAAGCAGGCCGTGGAGTCGGCTATGGCTGGACATATGTGACAGAAGGAACACGCAGGATCGCAACAATTTCTGTTGGTTACGCAGATGGCTATCCAAGGGCTCTTTCCAACATCGGAAGAGTTATTATAAATGGTGAATTTGCTCCGATAACCGGCCGCGTCTGCATGGATCAGATAATGGTAGATGTTACAGATATCAAGTCCGCAGAAGTGGGTGATGAGGTTATACTTTTTGGCAGTCAGGGCGGACTGACCATTCCTGTAGAGGAGGTTGCTGAGCCGGCTAACAGCTTTAATTACGAGGCTGTATGTAATATAGCAAGACGAGTGCCTAGAGTATATATACGTCAGGGCAAAGTTGTAAACGAAGTAAATTATATCAGATGATAGTTTTACTATAGAGGTTAGAAGAACAGATAATGTCGAAAAAAAGAGACGAAGATCGAGTCGAGGAAGAGATTCTGTCCATGGTAGAAGAGGGACACGAGCAGGGCTTCATTCAGGAAGATGAAGCAGAGATGATCTCAAATATCCTTGACCTGGATGACAAGGTAGCCAGAGATATCATGACCAGCAGAAGCAAGCTCTTCGCAGTTGATGGAGAGAAGACAGTTGGTGATGTGCTGGAGGAATGCCTGGAGAGTGGATACAGCAGATATCCTGTTTTTGAAGATGATATGGATCATATGGTGGGAGTGCTGTACCTTAAGGATCTGGTCAATTCCTATCTGAAGAATCCTGAAGAATCAGTGTCAAATGTAGCTGATACCGCTATGTTCATCCACCCGACTTATGATATTACGAAGCTACTTAAGAAGATGCAGAGAGAGAAGTCACATCTGGCGATAGTTCTTGATGAGTACGGCCAGACAGACGGCATAGTTACTCTGGAGGATATCATCGAAGAGATAGTCGGAAATATATATGATGAGCATGATAATGAAGAGACTGAGATACAACATACATATGATGATGGCTATGTTGTAGATGGTCTGATCTCTCTCAATGATCTTAAGGAAATCATAGATGATATAGAGTTTCCTGAAGAAGATATAGAAACCTTAAATGGTTTCATGCTTTATAAATTTGGAAGGTTTCCAAAAGCAGGAGAGAATATTATAATAGAGTATGAGGGTTATATCTTCGAGGCAGTTTCGATAGAAGATAATCTTATTACAAAAGTGAGAATAACTGCGTCGCAGAACGCAGGTATCAATAAAGAAAACACGGAGGATATTTAAAATGTCAGGACATTCCAAGTTTGCCAATATCAGAGCAAAGAAAGAGAAGAACGATGCGGCAAAGGGTAAGGCATTTACAGTAATCGGAAGAGAAATTGCTGTTGCTGTTAAGGAAGGCGGACCTAATCCGGATAATAACTCTAAGCTTAGAGATGTTATAGCTAAGGCTAAGGCCAACAACATGCCTAATGACACTATTGAGCGAGGCATCAAGAAGGCTGCCGGAGACCTGGAGAGCGTAAACTATGTTTATAATACTTATGAGGGTTATGGCCCTGGAGGAACAGCTATCATAGTTAAGACTCTTACTGACAACAAGAACCGTACTGCAGCAAATGTAAGAAGTGCATTTACTAAGGGAAACGGAAATATAGGAACTACAGGCTGTGTTTCTTATATGTTCGACGAGAAGGGACAGATAATCATAGATAAGGAAGAGTGCGATATGTCAGCAGATGATCTTATGATGTTCGCGCTTGATGCTGGTGCAGAAGACTTCTCAGAAGAAGAGGATTCATTTGAGATCGTTACAGATCCAGCTGCATTTTCAGAAGTAAGAGATGCATTTGAGAAGGAAGGCATCACTATGGCATCTGCAGAAGTTACAATGATCCCACAGAATTATGTGAGCATAACTTCAGAAGAGGATCAGAAGAATCTCGACAGAATTCTTGATCTCTTAGATGCAGATGATGATGTTCAGGACGTTTATACTAACGTAGAGTAGCATAGAGTTATGTAAACCGACTAGACAGTTAAGAGGGGGAGTAATATGGACAGATATGTGATCACTATTTCAAGACAGTATTGTGCCGGTGGTAAGAAAGTTGGAAAGCTTCTTGCGGAAGAGCTGGGAATTAATTGTTATGATAGTGAAATGTTCCAGCTGGTTTCAAGAGCAGAGAATATGCAGAGTGATATGGTGGCCCATGATGACAGGATCAAGGACACTTCACTTTTTGATGTTGCAAAAGAGATGTATAAGGATACATCACTGCCTGATTCAACCACTGAGGATACACTTCTCCTTAGAAATCTGTATGACTACCAGTCTCACATAATCGTGGAGCTGGCGAACAGAGAGTCATGTATAATAGTCGGTAGATGTGCTAATTACATTTTAAAAACAAGACCGGATGTGATAAATGTGTTTATACATGCACCTATTGGATTCAGGCTTAAGAGAGCATCATCAATTCATAATATGCCTGAGAATGAACTTAGAAATTATCTGGCAAAGGTAGATGAGAGAAAGGCAGATTACTATCTCAATTACACCGGTTGTGAGTGGATGGATGTCTCAAATTATGACCTCTCACTTGATGCAGGAAAACTTGGTATCAGGGGATGCGTAGATATGATACGGAAGTTTATAGAGATTAAATAATTTGTAGCATTTAATTGCATTTTACTGTAAAATAAAACTATACTTTTGAGAAGGGTATTAGAAATCTTTTTGGGAGGGTTTTCTATGAAGAGAGTTGCATATATCGCATCTGAATGCGTACCATTTATAAAGACTGGTGGACTCGCAGATGTAGTTGGTACATTACCTAAGAAGTTCGACAGAAATGAATATGATGTAAGAATCATTATTCCTAACTACATGTGTCTTCCTGCAAAATATAAGAATAACATGAAGTACATCACACATTTTCATATGGACATAGGCTGGAAGCAGCAATATGTAGGTGTTATGTACATGGAATACGAAGGTGTTCCAGTATATTTTATAGATAATGAATATTACTTTAATGGTTTCAATATCTATGGTGATGTTAAGTGGGATATAGAGAAGTATTGCTATTTCTGTAAGGCAGCTCTGTCAATACTTCCAAGTATCGGTTTCAGACCTGACATCGTTCATTGTCATGACTGGCAGTCAGGACTTGTTCCGGTATATCTCAAAACACTTTTTGCAAACAATCCATTTTATCAGGGAATCAAGTCTATAATGACTATCCATAACCTGCAGTTCCAGGGAAGATGGGATATCAAGACAATTCAGGATTATTCCGGACTTCCAAGTGATCTGTTCACACCTGATAAGCTGGAGATGAACAAGGATGCCAGCATGCTGAAGGGCGGACTTGTATATGCAGATAAGATCACAACAGTTTCAAATACATATGCTCATGAGATTCAGACACCATATTATGGTGAAGGACTTGATGGACTTCTCCGTGCGAGATGGCAGTCATTATGGGGCATTGTAAACGGAATTGATTATGATATCTTTAATCCTGCAAAGGATGATAAGATAGCATGCAAATATACTACCAGAACATTTAAGAAGAATAAGCTTAAGAACAAGCTTGCGCTTCAGAAAGAATTGGGACTTCCAGAAGATCCAAATGCATACATGATTGGTATAGTATCAAGACTTACAGATCAGAAGGGTCTGGATCTTATCGACCATACTATGAATGATATCATGACAGATGGAACTCAGTTGGTTGTTCTTGGTACAGGTGATAGAAGATATGAGGATATGTTCCGTTATTATCAGGGATTCCATCCTCAGAAGCTGTCAGCAAATATCTACTTCAGTGATGAATTATCACACAAGATATATGCCGGCTGCGATTCAATCCTCGTTCCTTCAAGATTTGAGCCATGTGGACTTACACAGCTCATGGCACTCAAGTATGGATCACTTCCGATCGTACGTGAGACAGGCGGACTTAAGGATACAGTTCAGCCATACAATGAATTTGAGGGTACAGGAACAGGCTTCTCATTTGCTAACTATGATTCCAGAGAACTGCTTAATACCATCAACTATTCTAAGAAGGTATTCTTCGATGATAAGAATGCATGGTATGCAATGCAGAAGAGAGCTATGGAGCAGGATTACAGCTGGGATTCAAGTGCAAAGGTATATGAGCAGCTCTATTCAGAGATCTAAATTCTGCAACTAAATATGATTTTAAAGGGCACAGGGGAAAAGTACCTGTGCCTGATTTATGTAATAAGAGGTACATATGGCATACGATGGAATTGTAATCAACAATTTAATATCGGATATCAAGAGCGCATGTCTCGGCGGTCGTGTTATGAAGATCCAGCAGCCGAAGGATGATACCATAACCCTGACTATTAAGGGAAATGTGGGTCAGACGAAGCTGCTTCTGTCAGTAAATAATTCGCTTCCGATAGTTTATATTGCCGACAGTCTGCCACAGGCACCGATGCAGGCTCCGAACTTTTGTATGCTTCTCAGAAAGCATCTTGGTAACGGAAGGCTTAAAGATATAGTTCAGCCTGGGTTTGACCGTGTCTTTGATTTCGTTTTTGAACATCTGGATGAGATGGGAGACCTGTGTGAGAGGCATCTTATTGTGGAGATCATGGGACGACAGAGCAATATCATCCTGACTAATTCTGATGGGGTTATACTGGACTGTCTCAGGAGAGTTATGCCTGATCTGGGAGAGGTTAAGGATGAGTCAAAGATGAGAATCTTATATCCTAACAAGGTTTACATAAGTCCTGATTCTCAGAACAAGTTAAATCCTCTTGAAGTGTCTATGGATGCTATCATGGAAAGACTTTCATCTGTAAGCGTTCCGGTGGCAAAGGCTATCTACACATCTATCAGCGGTTTCTCGAAGGGCATTGCTGAGGAAATTGTATATAGAGCCGATATTGATGGCAGAAAAGCTGTTAAGGATCTGGATGAGAATGAGAGAACTGGTTTACATAAAACTTTGAGTTCTATGATCGATTCTATTAAGAATTCTGATTTTAAACCTGCTATTGCTTACAGCATGGATCAGCCGAAGGATTATCATTCTTTCGAATTATCTATATATGGGGCTTCGGCGGACGGCAGCAGTATCTCTGATATATTACGCCGTTTTTATTCAGAGAAGGAAGCTTCGATAAATGTAAGGTCACTTTCTTCTGATATCAGAAAGCATCTGCAGACTGATATTGAGAGGATAAGCAGGAAGTATGACCTGCAGAGAAATCAGCTGGCAAGTACAGAGGACAGAGATAAGTACCGTATATATGGCGAACTTTTAAATACTTACGGATATGAGCTTAAGGGCGGAGAGGATCATCTGGACTGTATCAATTATTATGATAATACTGAGATAAGTATTCCTCTAGATACAAATCTGTCTGCGCAGGAGAATAGCCAGAAGTATTTTAAGAAGTACAACAAGAAGAAGAGAACCTACGAAGCTCTTACAGAATTTATCAAGCAGACGAAGGAAGAGATGGACTATCTGCTTTCTGTAAGGCATGCTCTGGATATAGCTGTAGACGAAAAGGATATAAATGAGATCAGAACAGAGCTTGAGAATTCTGGTTTCCTCAGGAAGAAGACTGGAAAGAAGGGCAGCAGGAAGACTGAGAGCTCCAAGCCGTTACATTTTATATCTTCCGATGGATATGATATCTATGTTGGTAAGAATAATATCCAGAATGAGGAGCTTACATTTAACATGGCTACTGGCCGTGATCTGTGGTTCCACGCCAAG
Organism: uncultured Lachnospiraceae bacterium; assembly: GCA_946183625.1. Classification (GTDB taxonomy): domain Bacteria; phylum Bacillota; class Clostridia; order Lachnospirales; family Lachnospiraceae; genus Eubacterium_Q. Next base: position 7,911 of record CAMHCL010000023.1, on the reverse strand, counting down.
CAGATGCCGGGCTCACATGTCATAGTCAGGCTTAAGGACGGTGACAAGGGAATCGATGATGTTCCGGACCGTGTATTTGAAGAGGCTGCGGGACTTGCTGCATTTTACTCAAGCGGAAGTGATGCACCGAAGGTCGAGATAGACTATGTCGAGAGGAAACAGCTGAAGAAACCGCCAGGAGCTAAGCCTGGATATGTCATCTATCATACTAATTACTCGATGATGGCTGAACCGAAATGTGACATTTGTCATGTGGAAGACTGACATATAACACTAAAATGTGATAAATGTTTTTGATATATTTAAACTACCGAAAAGCGGAAAAGCTGATCGGTAGTTTTTTAGTCTAAAGCACATTTTACAAGTATAAAGGAGAATGAAATGGCTGAAATCGTAAGGATCAATAATCTGGTGAAAAGGTATAAGGAACTCATAGCACTGGACAATTTCTCACTGAGTATTAAAGAGGGTGAAGTGTTCGGACTGCTGGGACCGAATGGTTCAGGAAAGACTACAACAATCAACTGCCTACTGTCCCTCCTGGAATATGATAAGGGTGAGGTTGAACTCTTTGGTGAGAAGATGTCTCCGAAGAGAAGAGATCTGAAGAAGAGAATCGGAATAGTCTGCCAGAACGTTGCGGTATTTGATGAGCTTACAGTTTACGAGAACATCGATTATTTCTGCGGATTATACATAAAGGATAAGAAGACAAGAAAGCAGTACGTAGAGGAAGCAATTGAATTTGTTGATCTGAATGACTTCCGTAAGTTCTATCCTAAGAAGCTGTCAGGTGGTCTGCTCCGAAGACTTAACATAGCCTGCGGAATTGCTCATAAGCCGGATCTTATAATCCTTGATGAGCCAACAGTTGCAGTAGATCCGCAGTCGAGAAACAAAATCCTCGAAGGAGTTGTGGAACTCAACAAGGCTGGAGCAACCATCATATATACATCTCATTACATGGAAGAGGTAGAGCAGATATGTTCACGTATCCTCATCATGGATAAGGGTAAGGAAGTGGCTTCCGGAACAAGCGAAGAACTGAAACACAGTATTAAGAATACTGAGAATGTTATCGTAGATATCAGGAAGCTTGATGAGGAACATATTGAGGCTATCAGAAATATCAACCATGTATACGACGTTCAGTATATGGGTGATAAGCTCACCATAAAATGCAGCGGCGGAAAGCACAATATAACACATGTTATAGAGTATCTCTCGGAGAACGATATCAAGTACGAAAGAATCTATTCAGAATTACCAACACTTAATGACGTATTCCTGGAAATCACAGGTAAAGAACTCAGAGATAAGGAGTAAGAAATGTTTGGAAGAGTTTTAATTGCACAACTAAAGCTTTCGCTCAGGTCAAAGTCATATGTCTTCTGGACTCTGGCATTCCCTATTATCCTGGGAACTCTTTTCTACTTCGCTTTTTCATCTATCTACAACGACAATAAGAGCGAACCAATTCCGATAGTCATAGAGGCTGATCAGGGCGCAATAGATGAGTATAAGACAATGCAGGCTTTCTCATATCTGGATAAGGATAAAATGCGTGGAGACCTTGAACAGTATGCAACAGATAAGGCTACTGCCGAAGCTAAGGGCGAAGAGTTCAGTGAAGAACCACCAATTAGTGAAGAAGCTTTGGAAGCTTTCGAATCGGTAAAATGTTTCGATGATATGAAAGGCTACGACCTGGAGCTTTTCCCATATGACTACATGACAGAAGATAAGTCAGTGGTGGATGCAATCACAGTTGATGATCTTCCATTCGCAGATGTACTAAAAAAACTCGAATATGAAGATGGTACAAAAATGATTGACGAAGTGAAGGTTTCAAGTCATGAGGAAGCTGTGAAACTTCTGGAAGATGGCGATATAGCTGGAATCATAACAATATCCGGAATGAAGGATATCTACCTGGAAGTAGACGGGATGGGAGTTAAACATAGTATCCTGTCCAGCGTGATCTCTGAATATAGGGTTCAGGTTGATAAGGCTATAAATACCATAAATGATAATCCTGACGATTTAGAGAGATCAGATGAGGTTATGGATGAATCTATAGCAAGTATAGATTTTGTGGAAGAAGAAAGCATGGGCGGAGGAAACAGAGATCCTTTCGTAACATACTTCTACAATCTGATAGCGATGCTGGCTATGATGGGTTCAATCGGAGCGCTTTATACTGTTGTAAGTAATCAGGCTAATCAGTCGACAACGGGAATGAGACTTGATGGATCACCTGTAAACAAACTGTTTCTCGAGCTTGCACAGCTTGCAGCATTGATGATAATTCAAAGCGTTGTAACTGTGATCGCACTGTCGTACTACATCTTTGTTTTAGGCGTTAACTATGGCGGAGATATAGCCTTGGTTTACTTCACTTCAGTAGCATCAAACTTAGTTGGTTTATCCCTGGGCTATATGGTTGCTCACATTGGTAAGTTTTCACGTGATAAGAAAGAAGCACTTCTTATGGCAATCCTCCTTGGTGGAGGTTTCCTGGCAGGACTTATGCTTGGAGATATGAAGATATGGATCGAGAAAACATTTCCACTTTTCAATAGGATCAATCCATCGGCTGTAATAACAGATGCATTCTATGCACTGAATATGTTTGGACCAGGACCTAGATACTATAGATCACTTGTGTACATCTTTGGACTTAGCTTTGTAATGACAGTGATCGGACTGATACTTTCAAGAAAGAATAGCTATAAGAGCTTATAGGAGGCAATATGCAAGTTTATAAGACATTTTTTAAAGTACTTAGAAAATATAAGATCAGCTTGATAATGTATAGTGCCATTATGATATTTATGATCTGGATATTTGCTTCCGAGAGCACTTCGGGGTCAAATGAAATAGTCCAGAAGAAGTATACCCTTCTTGTTGTAGATGAGGATAATTCCGAAGTATCTAAAGAGTTCGTAAGTTACTTGGGAAAGAAGCACTACCTTGATGATGGCGAGTATACCGAAGATCAGATAAAGGATCTGCTCTTCTATGAAAATATAAGTGAGTATATCGTTATTCCAAAGGGCTTTGGTGAGGAAGTAAATTCTGTTGTTGAATCTAAGAAAGATGGTAAGAACGTAAGTGAAGAAGAATTCGGAAGTTTACTTCAGGCAACCTACGATGATGGTATGCCAAGAGGCATCTTCATCAACATGCAGATTAACCAGTATCTAAATGCTGTAACTGACTACATGGCTTCAGGCGATAATATGGCTGATGCCTCTAAGAAGGCTGACGAAGCTTTAGATATATCAGAGTTTGTAACATTTCGTGAAGAGGAGATTAATGTTAACGAAGTCAAGTACACATCATTCCTTGTACTGCCTTATGGAATCCTCTCAATCATCTTTTCAGGAGTGATACCTGTAATCGTTTCCTTTAACGAGAAAGAGAAGAAGAATAGAACAAATGTTTCTTCGATAAAACTTACAGCAAGAAATATCTCTCTTGTACTTGGTGCAGCAACGGTTGCATTTGTAGTAGCTACAGTTTTTATAGCTGTGATCACATTGAAAAACGGCGGTGGCTTTGCCTTTACAGATTCCTGGTGGCTGTCAGTACTCAATACATATATCTATACTTTAACAGCTACACTGCTTCTGTTTATGCTTACCAGCTTCCCTATTATCGTAGCAAAGGGAACAACAAGTGCATCATCCATCATTACTGTAATTGTTGGTCTTTCATTTGCATTCCTTGGAGGAACGTTTGTAGATCTGGATATACTTGGTGAGGGAGTTGCAAAGGTAGGAAGATTCATTCCAAATTATTGGTACAGTGTTGCATGCAAGAAGATCTGGTACGATGGCGCAGGGCTGTCTGACCTCGTAGGCTGTTTTGGACTTCAGCTGCTCTTCGGACTTGTATGCCTGGCAGTAGGACTTGCAGTAACAAGATATTACGGCAACAAGGCAACTGCCTAGCGTTCAGCATTCAGAATAGAAAGCTGTAAAACATTGTCGGTAAAAGGGAAAACTGTTATACTGATGGCATGAACAGGATAATTGATAAATTAATAATATTAGCCATATCACTCTATGCTATGAGCTCAATGCTGAGCAGCACGGCACTGATGATATGCATATATGCAGCGATCATTTTCAGCGCACTAAATTATTATCTGATCCGTAAGGATAAATCGAACTATTCGATGAAACCGGAGTCAGGTGGTGAATGGTGCGCTTTTTCCCTTGAAATAATAGTTGCAGGAATTGCTATATTTTACGCACCTGCTGTATCCCTCCTTCCATTTGTAATCTATGACAGTACAAGGAGCCGGAATTATATAGCGGGGGTTTTGTCTGTGATAGCTTTCGTTAATTCGTTCTTAGAATATGGTCCCTACAAAACTATGTATATAATACTGATATCAGCATTGGCTGTATTCTTAAGCATTAATTCAGAAAGACTTGCCATACTTTCCCGGGATTACAGACGGATCAGGGATGACAGTGTAGAGAAAAACACCAAACTCCGTTCTCAAAATATGGAACTTCTTAATGCAAGAGATACGGAAATCTATAACGCACAGCTCTCCGAGCGTAACCGTATTGCCAGAGAAATCCATGACAATGTGGGACATACTTTGTCCAGAGCAATCCTGCAGATGGGAGCGCTTCTTGCAATTCATAGGGAGGAACCAGTCCACAGTGAGCTTGAAGAAGTAAGGATCACGCTTGATGATGCTATGAACAACATACGTTCAAGCGTGCACGATCTGCATGACGACTCGATAGATGTAAAGCAAAATGTGATACAGATGGCAGCTCCGCTTAATGATAAATTCAAGGTTCACATGGATCTCGATATTGGCGATAATACGCCACGCCCTATCAAATATGCGCTAATCGGTATAACCAAGGAATGTATATCAAATATCATGAAACACAGCGCAAGTTCAGATGTGGATATCAGGATAAATGAGCATCCTTCGATGTACCAGCTGATAATACATGATTATAACGAAGACAGTGAATCGGGTGCGGTGAAGTCTGCTGAGAAAAGGGATACAGATATTGGCATGGGTCTCGAGAACATCCGCAGCCGTGTGGAATCTGTGAAGGGTAAGCTGAATATAACGAAGGACAACGGATTTAAGGTATTTGTAACGATCCCTAAATAGGAAGGTGTAGAAGATGAAAGTACTTATAATCGATGATGACAAGCTGGTGGCTATGTCACTCAGGACAATCATTGAACAGGAAGAGGATATAGATGTTGTAGATACGGGCTTCTCGGGAGAAGAGGCTATTAGTTTATACGAAAAACATGAGCCGGATGTACTTCTCATGGATATCCGTATGAAGGGGATGACCGGTCTTGAGGCGGGTGAGCAGATAATAGAAAAGAATAACAATGCGAAGATCCTTTATCTCACAACATTTAACGATAATGAATATATAATCAAGGCTATAAATATCGGCGCCAGAGGTTACATCATCAAGCAGGATTTCGAAGGAATCGTACCGGCTCTCAGAGCGGTCAACGAGGGCCAGAATGTATACGGAAACGATGTGGTGGAATCCATGCAGGGAATGATAGGAAAACCTGCCGGAGGAAGTGCATTTGACTTTGCTTCATACGGGCTTACAGAGCAGGAAGCGGAAGTGGTAAAATGTGTCGCAGATGGATTGTCTAATAAGGAAATCGCGGATACTCTTTATCTGTCCGAAGGCACTGTCAGGAACTATCTCAGCAATATCCTCCATAAGCTTGATATAAGGGATAGAACCAATCTTGCTATTTTTTATCTTAATGAAAAGAATAAGTAGAATAAATGTAAATAATGTGTTATTATTACCATGTATGTAAATTGGGTGAGGTTTGCATATAATTAAGTCTGAGTAAGTGTTACGGGGTTAGACTAGATAAGACTAAACATTGGAGGAGCAGAATTATGAAAAAGCCTTTTTCTACAGCTTATGATGCTATCAAAAAATTATTAAATAATCTTTTCGGAAAGAAGAAAGATGAAGAAGGAGTTCAGGAAGGCGCAGAAGCGGCCAGTGCTGAAGAGGCTGCTGCAGAAGCGGCAGAGGAGAAAGCAGAAGAGCCAGTGAAGGAAGAACCTGCACCGGCGGCGGAGGTTCCAAAGAAGGAAGAGAAGAAGCCTGCCGAGAAGCCAGCTGAGAAACCAGCAGAAAAGCCAGCTGAGAAGCCTGCAAAGAAACCGGCTGAACAAGCTAAGAAGCCTGCTCAGAAGGAAGCTCCTAAGAAGAAGGCTTCAACTAAGGAACAGGAAGAGCAGAAGCAGTATGAGGCTGAGGTTAAGCGTCGTGCTGAGAGAGCAGCCAGAAGAGAGCGTGAAGAGAAGAAGAAGGAAGCTGCTCAGGCTGCAAGAGAAGCTTACAATAATGAGAAGACAGCTACAGATCCTGTAACTGGAGAAGAGATTCCACTTGGATCACTTCCGGAAGAAGCAACATACCTGAAGAAGTATATGAGAATACCTACTACTTCAGATGATATAATCGTAGCTATCAATTCCATCATAAGACATCCTGATATGCCTAAGAATATAGTTATTCTTGGTAGAAATGGATTCGGAACTGTTAAGGTTGGTGAGGACTTCGCTAGAAGCTTCTATGAACTGGGTATCGTTAAGTCAGATAAGATCGCTAAGACTAAGGCTAAGCAGCTGAACAAGATGAGCCTTGATGCTCTTAAGAAGCTGCAGGGCGGATGTCTTATCATAGAGAATGCCGGACTTGTTTCATTTGACAAGCTGGTTGAGGTTATACGTGATTCACAGCCTCAGAACAATGATTATGTAGTTATCCTTACAGGTGAGATCGATTCTCTTGCAAACTTCTTCGAAGAGAATGGTGATATAGTTGATCAGTTCATCTACCTCATCGATATTCACAAGATCAAGGAACGTGGCATGATGCATATTGCCAGAGGATATGTTAAGGAGAAGGGCTATAAGGCTGACAAGCCAGTATTTGACAGACTTAAGGAATCTCTGAAGACTATGGAGGAAGGCAATATAGACAGATTTGTTGGATATCTTGATGAAGTAATGGGAAGATGCGATAAGAGAGAAGCAGAAGACGGAATCTCAGGTAAGGAAATACAGACAAATGATATATAGTATGACGGGATTCGGAAGAAGTGAGTATTCCGACGAAGACAGAAAAGTAGTAATAGAGATAAAATCAGTAAATCATAGATATTGTGATATAAGCGTAAAGCTTCCACGCAGCATAAGCAGATTCGAACCTGAACTCAGGAAGAGACTTAAGAAATATGTAGAGCGTGGCAAGGTTGATGTATTTGTAACTTATAGTAATCTTAAGTCATCTGGTTTCATAGTTAATTATGACAAGGAGGTTGCATCTCAGTATGTGAACCACCTGGAAACTATGAAGAAGGATTTCGAACTGGAAGAAGATATTAAGCCTACTGTACTTGCACGTTTTCCGGACGTACTGAAGGTTGAAGAGAATTACTTCGTTGAAGACGAAGAATATGAGATCATTGAGAAGGTACTTGATGAAGCTGGAAAGCAGTTCATGGAGTCAAGAGCTGTTGAGGGTGCAAATCTGGCTGAGAATCTGCTTCAGAAGATTGACGAGATAGAAAGTTTTGTTAATCAGATTGAGGAGATGGCTCCTGCTATCATTGAGGAGTACAGAACCAGACTTACTGAGAAGGTTCAGGCTCTGCTTGATACAGCGGCTATAGATGAGAATAGGATAGTTCAGGAAGTTACTATATATGCAGACAGAGTTGCAGTTGATGAAGAATTAGTCAGACTGCACAGTCATGTGGATACATTTAGAGATATCCTCAAGAATGACGAAGCGTCTTCAGGTGATAGCAATTCATCTGTGGGAAGAAAGCTAGATTTCATAGTTCAGGAGATGAACAGAGAAG
>CAMHCL010000022.1 GCA_946183625.1 uncultured Lachnospiraceae bacterium | reverse complement strand
GACAGGTGTTTCGGCGAAGCAATAATGAAATGTACTTTGTCGAAACTATGATCCCTGAAATGTATATTATATGTCAGGTTGGTATCATTATTCTATAGTGGGAGCGAGTGATTATGGCATTAGAAAATGTATCAAATTTTATCAACCTTGTAAGAGAAGCGCCAGAAGTTAGAATAGAAGTTGAGAAAATTCAAAAAGAGGTAGCGGAACAATACAAGGATAGGATGCCAACAGAAGAAGAGCGCAGGGCACTTATAGAGAAGTATATAATCCCAATAGCCGATTCTGTAGGCTTAGAATTTACAGCTGATGAACTGGATATATTTATCAAAGGATGTAATGATGTAGTTCAGCGCGAACTAAGTTTAGATGAACTTGAGATGGTTGGCGCAGGCAAGACATTTTGCATGATAACAGGCTTCAGCCGAGAAGAAAAAGAAGATGGCAGCGGCGGGACTTCCACTGGCTTTATATCAGACGGCGGATTTTAGTCCTAAAGCTTACTAATCTTGATGATTCATAAGGAGAGAGATGAATCCCGAAAGCACCGAAGAAATTCGGTGCTTTTTTCTGTTTTTTCATTGGATACTATTTTTTTCTTTGGATATTATTTTTTTCTTTGGCGGCGTGCGGTTTTGGATAATAACTGGTTGCTACCCGCACGCCCCAAACTATTCCCCGCCACAAAAACATTGACAAACAAGATCTTCGATACTATAATCTTCCATGTTTTGACAGGTGTCTTGACACCTATCGAGGTATATCCTCAAAAAGTTATATCCCAAAACACATTAATTCTATGATTATGTCAGGAGATCATGTAATGGCAAAGAAAAAAAAGAAACAAGAAAACACAGTAGAAGCGAAAACAACTAATTCTAATGCTGAAGCTAAAGAAGTAGTTGAAGCAAAAGCAGAAGCTGAAGAAAAAACTGAAGCAAAAGCTGATGTAAAATCCGAAGCTAAAACCGATGCTAAAACCGATGCAAAGGAAACTCCTAAAAAGGAAAAAGGTTTCAAGGCTTTCCTCAAGAGAAAGGATATCGAAATATCTCTTAAGAGATATGGCATCGATGCTCTGGGAGCTATGGCACAGGGACTTTTCTGTTCTCTGCTTATCGGTACTATCATCAATACTATAGGAACTCAGTTCCATATTGGATTTCTTACACAGACTGTAGCTACTGTTTCAGGTATTGAATACACAGTTGGTGGTCTTGCAATGGCAATGAGTGGTGCTGCAATGGCAGTTGCAATTGCTCATGCTCTTAAATGTCCTCCTCTTGTACTGTTTTCGATGATCACTGTAGGATTCGCAGCAAATGCACTTGGTGGAGCTGGTGGTCCTCTGGCAGTTCTGTTTATAGCTATTATTGCTTCTGAATTTGGTAAAGCAATTTCAAAGGAAACTAAAATAGATATATTAGTTACACCACTTGTTACAATTGGAATCGGTATTTTCCTGTCATGGCTTATAGCACCATGGATTGGAAAGGCAGCCATGAAGGTTGGCGAGCTGATCATGTGGGCTACAGAACAACAGCCATTTATCATGGGTATTCTTGTATCAGTAGTTGTTGGTATCGCACTTACATTGCCTATCTCATCTGCTGCTATCTGCGCAGCTCTTGGTCTTACAGGACTTGCAGGTGGAGCAGCAGTAGCAGGCTGTTCAGCCCAAATGGTAGGCTTCGCAGTTATATCATTCAGAGAAAACAAATGGGGCGGACTTGTATCTCAGGGTATTGGTACATCAATGCTTCAGATGGGCAACATCGTAAAGAACCCACGTATCTGGATAGCACCGACACTTGCATCCGCCATCACAGGCCCTATAGCAACATGTCTTTTCAAACTCCAGATGAATGGTGCACCTATTTCATCAGGTATGGGTACATGTGGACTTGTTGGACAGATTGGTGTTTACACAGGATGGGTAAATGATATAGCAGAAGGTACAAAGTCAGCCATCACACCTATGGACTGGATCGGACTTGTACTTATCTCACTTGTCCTTCCTGCAGTTCTCTCACTTGTTTTTGACGCTATCCTTCGTAAGATAGGTTGGGTTAAAGATGGAGATATGAAACTTTCATAAATGTATGTCACAGGAAACGCACTTCTTTAAGTGCGTTTCTTTTTTTGTGCGGTTTAGGATAATAACTGGTTGCAACCCGCACACTGAATCCTGGTAAAGCTTGAATTCTATAGAGAAACGTGCGGTTTAGGATAATAACTGGTTGCTACTCGCACGTTGAATCCAGGAAAAGCTTGAATTCTATAGATAAACGTGCGGTTTAGGACAATAACTGGTTGCTACCCGCACGTTAAATCCAGGAAAAGCCTGAATTCATTGGAGGAGCGTGCGGTTGAGGGAGGCAAGAGAAGTCAAACCGCACGCAGGGACCACAAAAACCTAATTTTTCCCATCACCGCGTGCGGTTATGACTTAAAAAGCAAGAAACCCGCACGCCAGCCGCCACCAAAGCCTAAATCCCCCTCCAAAACCTTGACATTTCCCACTTGAAGCATCACGTCCGATTTAGTATAATTTCAATATCTATTTCTAAAAAATATCGAGGTTATATCATGAACAAAATAGGTTTCGACAACGACAAATATCTGGACATGCAGTCCAAGCACATTAAGGAGAGAATCGGGCAGTTCGGCGGCAAGCTGTACCTGGAATTTGGTGGCAAGCTTTTCGACGATTATCATGCTTCAAGGGTTCTTCCGGGATTCAAACCGGATTCTAAGATTACAATGCTTAAGCAGCTTAAGGATCAGACTGAGATAGTTATAGCTATCAAGGCTGGCGATATCGAGAAGAATAAGGTGCGTGGTGACATCGGTATCACTTACGATATGGACCTGCTCCGCCTCATAGATGCATTCACCAACAATGGCCTCTATGTAGGTTCCGTGGTTCTTACACAGTTCTCCGAGCAGCCATCAGCAGTAGCTTATGAGAAGAAGCTTAAAGCTTTAGGACTCAAGGTGTATCGCCATTATCCTATAGAAGGATACCCATCAAATGTACCGGCTATCGTTAGTGATGAAGGCTACGGCAGAAATGATTATATAGAGACAACAAGACCTCTTGTAGTTGTAACTGCACCTGGCCCTGGTTCAGGAAAGATGGCAACCTGCCTGTCACAGCTCTATCATGAGCAGAAGAGAGGCGTTAAGGCTGGATATGCGAAGTTCGAGACATTTCCTATTTGGAATATACCTCTTAATCATCCAGTTAATCTGGCTTACGAGGCTGCAACTGCAGACCTTAATGATGTAAATATGATAGATCCTTTCCATTTGGAAGCTTATGGAAAGACAGTTGTAAATTACAATAGAGACGTGGAAGTTTTCCCGGTGCTTAAGGCTATGTTCGAGAAGATTTCCGGAACCTGCCCTTATCAGAGTCCTACAGACATGGGCGTTAACATGGCAGGCCACTGCATAGTTGATGATGAGGTAACTCGTCAGGCATCTAAGCAGGAGATAATCAGACGTTATTATCAGGCTATGTGTGATAAGAGAAAGGGTGACGCAGGAGATGCAGCTATCCAGAAGATAGATCTTCTTATGAAGAAGGCAGGCATCTCAGTTGCTGACAGACCTGTAGTTGCTGCAGCAAATATCAGAGCAGAGGAAACAGGCGGACCTGCAGCTGCTATGGAACTTCCTGATGGAAGTGTTATAACAGGCAAGACATCACCACTGCTTGGAGCTTCATCAGCACTTATCTTAAATGCACTGAAGAATCTTGCAGGAATAGATGATTCTATAAAACTTATATCACCACAGGTAATAGAGCCTATCATGGATCTGAAGGTTACCTACCTTGGCAACCACAATCCACTTCTTCATATAGATGAGATCCTTATAGCTCTTTCTATAGAAGCACTTACAAATGAGGCTGCAAAGAAGGCTTATGCGAAGCTTCCTGAACTGGCAGGACTTGAAGTTCACAGCTCAGTCATTCTGTCACAGGTAGACGTGGGAGTATTTAAGAAGCTTGGCGTTAATCTCACATGTGAGCCTAAATATCAGTCAAAGAAGTTGTTCCATACCTAGGAGTTAATCTCAGGAGGTAATGCAATGAGGCAATTCCAGTTCGAATACGAAACAGATGAGAAATTCTTTAAACAGTTAGAGCAGATCAAGAAATGGAGAAATACTGCTGTAGCAGCAGGAACTATCTTCACTATTTATACGGAAAGTCTGGATATGTCTCGCGTTCAGGCTGTTATAACCAGGATCAAATATGTTCTTCCTGATGCAGCATATATGGGCTGCTCCACAAATGGCAACATTTATAATGGTGAGCTGTCCAAGAAGAAGATAGTGATCATCTGCACAATATTTGAGTATTCGACGACGAATTACGAACTGCTTCAGTATAATCTGGATGCGCAGTCTGTTGAGCATGTAACTACTGAATTGACAAATGAGATTAATTCGAATCCTTGGGTTAAGGCCGTAGTCATTCATACCACCATCAGAGGTATGTCCATGTCGGATTTCTGCGACAAGATGCAGAATGTCCGTAGTGACGTTCAAATGTTTGGCGGCGGAGCCCTAAGTGAAGATCTAAATGATGATAACGCGTTTGTTTTCTCGTCGAAGGGTGCGATTTCTGACCATTCCATAGTCATAGCACTTATCGGCGGCGAAGACTTCAACGTGTATACTACTTATATAACTGGCTGGAAGCCTTTGGGCAGAATGTTAAATGTAACGAAGGCTGATGGCAGTACTCTCTACGAGCTGGATGGAAAACCGGCGTATGAGACATATTTTAAATATCTTGGAATCAAGAATGATGAGAATTTCTTCAGGAATTCTCTGGAATTTCCATTTATATATGAACATAATGGCATAGATATACTTCGTGCTCCTAGCGCCAGCCTTCCGGATGGTGCACTTGCCATGACTTCTGATATTGAGGAAGGCGCCAGAGCCAGAATGGCTTATGGTGATCCACAGACAATCCTCAGTTCAGTAAGGGTGGAGTTCGATAAGATAGCTATTTTCAGACCAGAGGCCATAGCTATGTTCTCCTGCGCAGCCCGTAAATTCTTCTGGGCTATGGATGCAGATAACGAGACGTATCCATTTAACTCAATTGCACCTACTTCAGGTTTCTACACAGCAGGCGAATTCCTTAGAACAGGTAAATATCTGAATCAGCACAATGTTACGCTGGTAATAGCAGCTATGCGTGAAGGCTATGCACCTGCAGATATATATGAGTATGATCCGGGAATGCTTGAATTCAATGGACAGGTATCCATGATCAAACGACTTGCCAATTTCATAAAGGCAGCCACTGAAGAGCTTGAAGAGGCTAATAGGAAGCTGGAGGTATCTGCAAAGTCAGACTGGCTTACCGGACTTTATAATAGAAGTGAGATTCAGAACAGGATAACAGATGCTATTGAAAATACTAATCAGTACTATGATAAGAATGGAGTATTTAAACCTGTTTCAGTGATCATGATGGATATAGATGATTTTAAGAAGGTTAACGATACCTATGGTCATGCAGAGGGCGATCAGGTTCTGAAAGAACTGGCGAAGCTGCTCAAGATCATTACTCTGGAGAATGCTGACACTATCTGCGCAGGCAGATGGGGCGGTGAAGAGTTCATGATGCTTCTTCCGGACAAGAGCGCAGAAGAAGCAAGTGAAATAGCAGAGCAGATCAGAGTCAGATTTGCTGAGATAGGTTATAGTGAAGCTGCTAATCAGACCATCAGTCTCGGTGTTACACAGTCAAAGCCGAATGAGAATCCGGATGAGACCTGCCGCCGCTCGGATGATGCGCTCTACACTGCAAAACGTAACGGCAAGAACCGGGTTGTGGTGCTGTAAGATCCATATTGGCAGGCTGTACATTTGACGATATGTACGAATAATAAGGGGGAGCTATGGGACTTTTTGGACCAAAGAAAGATAGAGAATTAGAAGCGGTCATAAATCAGATTCGCGTTGACCTTAGCAACAACTACAAGGACAATGCGGTGGAGAATATCAAGAAGCTGGAGAAGCTGCTGGAAGAAAGGCGCAGTTCCGGTAAATTGAAGGACAAGGACCTGGCAAGCTACGAGGAGCTTCTTAAGGGTTTCCAGGATGATGTGAAGAATTTCAAGAGAACATATTAAAATCTTCCTTGACATGGAGGAGTGGTCTGTGATACTATATCGCACGATGACTGCCGTAGACAGCAGGTGCCGTGAGGCGTAAAACAGTCAGTTGCCTGCCGAGGAAGATTCGAAGTATCAGACAAGATGCGCGTGAGCGTTGATGTGTCTGGTCGTTAAAGTTTCGATTATCACCTCCGTCTACTAACAGGCGGAGGTTTTTTAATTCCACTGAGCAGCCGTTAAAATCTATAAGGAGGTACATGCTAGTGGCTAAGGTAGAAGAGAAATCACCTATAGTTGAGGAGATCAAGGGACATCTTGATGGTGCTAAGTCTGTAGTACTTGCTGATTATCTTGGACTTACTGTTGAGCAGGACACAAAGCTTCGTCGTGCTACAAGAGAGGCAGGAGTTGTATACAAGGTATACAAGAACACAATGATCAAGCGTGCCGTTGAGGGTACAGAGTTTGAGTCAATCATTCCTGACCTCGAAGGACCTACAGCTATCGCTATCTCAAAGGAAGATGCAACAGCTCCTGCAAGAGTTCTTGCTACATTCGCTAAGAAGGCTCCAAAGCTTGAGCTTAAGAGCGGTGTCGTTGAAGGAACATATTACGATCAGGCTGGTATCCAGGTTATCGCAACAATCCCTTCAAGAGAAGAACTGCTTTCCAAGTTCCTTGGAAGCATCCAGTCACCTATCACCAACTTTGCTCGTGTTATTAAGCAGGTTGCTGAGCAGAAGGAATCTGGAGCAGAAGCATAGTTAAATGTACTAGGTCCGATTTAAGATCTCGTACGACATTATTTAAAACGAATATTAATTAAGAAAACAGATGATGCGCGAAGCATCAAATCAAAAAATGGAGGAAATTAAAATGACAGTAGAAGAAATCGTAGCTGCTATAGACGAGTTATCAGTACTCGATTTAAATGAGCTTGTAAAGGCAGTAGAAGAGAAGTATGGTGTATCTGCAGCAGCAGGTGTAGTAGTTGCAGGCCCTGCAGCAGGCGGCGAAGCAGCAGCTGAGAAGGATGAGTTCGATGTAGAGCTTACAGAAGTTGGTTCAGAGAAGATCAAGGTTATCAAGGTTGTTCGTGATATCACAGGTCTTGGTCTTAAGGAAGCTAAGGAAGCAGTTGAGGGTGCTCCAAAGGTAATCAAGGAAGCTGCATCTAAGGCAGAAGCTGAAGACATCCAGAAGAAGCTTGAAGAAGTTGGCGCTAAGGTTACTCTTAAGTAATTCCAACTTGAAATTGACTTTAAAACCTCGGAAGAAATTCTTCCGAGGTTTTTTTGTCAAAAAAACCGTTTGACATTTATCTTGACAAATGTTAAAGTATTAAATTGTCTTATAGTCTAAAGTGGTTAACTATGCACTCTCGCTAGTTTCCCGACTTTGGATTATCGGAACATTATAAATAGGAGTGAAATGCGTCAATGGAGAAGTACAGAATGCGCCCAATCAAATCGGGCAAGAATGTACGTATGAGTTATGCTAGCAAGGACGAAGTCCTTGAAATGCCAAGCCTTATTGGTGTACAGGTTAATTCATACAAATGGTTCCTAGAAGAAGGACTTGCTGAAGCTTTCAGAGATATATCTCCTATCTCAGACTTCATAGGCAAACTCAGCCTGGAATTCGTAGATTATAAGTTGTGCGAAGAGGATAAGAAGTACACTATCGAAGAGTGTAAAGAGAGAGATGCTACATACGCTGCACCTCTCAAGGTTAACGTGCGTCTTATAAATAACGAGACAGGTGAGATCAACCAGCATGAAGTGTTCATGGGAGATATGCCACTTATGACCGAAACCGGTACATTTGTTATAAATGGTGCCGAAAGAGTTATAGTAAGCCAGTTGGTTCGTTCTCCGGGTATTTACTTTACTGTAGGTCGTGATAAGACCGGTAAGACACTTTATTCATCTCAGGTTATACCTAACAGAGGTGCTTGGCTTGAATATGAAACGGATGCTAACGACGTATTTTATGTTAAGGTAGATAGAAATAAGAAGGTGCCTGTAACAGTTCTTATTCGTTCTCTCGGCATTGGTACTGATCAGGAGATCATCGATCTCTTCGGTGATGAGCCTAAGATCAGAGCTTCATTCGAGAAGGATGCTTCTAAGAATTATGAAGAGGGTATCCTTGAGCTGTACAAGAAGCTCAGACCAGGTGAGCCTCTCGCTGTTGAAAGTGCTGAGAGTCTTATCAATGGTATGTTCTTTGATCAGAGAAGATACGACCTTGCTAAGGTTGGACGTTTCAAGTTCAACAAGAAGCTGGCTCTGTCCAGTCGTATAGCAGGATTTATCCTTGCTGAAGATGTAGTTGACCCTATGACAGGCGAGGTTATGTTTGCACAGGGTGAGATCCTTACAGAGGAAGCAGGCCGTGTTATTCAGGATGCTGCTGTAGATCATGTAGTTGTTCAGACAGAGACAAAGAATGTCAAGGTTCTGTCCAACATGGCTGTAGATATCCTTCCTTGGATAGCTGACAGACTTCCAGGTGTTACACCTGAAGAACTTGGTATTACAGAATATGTATATTACCCTGCACTTGCTAAGCTCCTTGAGGAGTATGATGGAGAAGAGCTTGAAGAGGCTATCAAGAATAGCATTTCAGAGCTTATTCCAAAGCATATAACTAAAGAAGATATACTTGCTTCTATTAATTATAATATGCATCTCGAGTATGAGATCGGTAGCAGTGATGACATTGACCACCTTGGTAACAGACGTATCAAGTCAGTTGGTGAGCTGCTTCAGAATCAGTATCGTATCGGTCTGTCAAGACTTGAGAGAGTTGTTAGAGAGCGTATGCAGACACAGGATATAGAGACTATTACTCCACAATCTCTTATCAATATCAAGCCTGTAACTGCAGCAGTTAAGGAGTTCTTCGGTTCATCACAGCTGTCACAGTTCATGGATCAGAACAACCCACTGTCAGAGCTTACACATAAGAGACGTCTGTCTGCCCTTGGTCCTGGTGGCCTTTCAAGAGAGAGAGCCGGATTCGAGGTTCGAGACGTTCACTATACACATTATGGACGTATGTGCCCTATCGAGACACCTGAAGGACCAA
Source organism: uncultured Lachnospiraceae bacterium (assembly GCA_946183625.1). Taxonomy (GTDB): domain Bacteria; phylum Bacillota; class Clostridia; order Lachnospirales; family Lachnospiraceae; genus Eubacterium_Q. Next base: position 9,162 of record CAMHCL010000022.1, on the reverse strand, counting down.
ACATCGGTCTGATCAACTCATTAGCTACATTTGCCCGTATCAATGAGTATGGTTTCATAGAGGCTCCATATAGAAAGATCGACAAGACAGATCCTGACAATCCTGTTGTTACAGACGAAGTTGTTTACATGACAGCAGATGAAGAAGATAAATACATCGTTGCTCAGGCTTCTGAACCACTTGACGAAGAGAATCATTTCATAAATAAGAACGTTGCTGGACGTCGTCGTGAGGAGACATCCGTATTCCCTAAGAAGAGAGTTGATTACATGGACGTATCACCTCGTATGGTATTCTCAGTTGCTACATCCATGGTACCATTCCTTCAGAACGACGATGCTAACCGTGCCCTCATGGGATCAAACATGCAGCGTCAGGCCGTTCCACTTCTTAAGACAGATGCTCCTGTAGTTGGTACAGGTATGGAATCAAAGGCTGCTATCGACTCTGGTGTAACAATCGTTGCTAAGCATGACGGTGTTGTAGAGCTGTCATCAAGTGAGAAGATAGTTGTTAAATGTGACGACGGCACTATAGATGAATACAACGTTATCAAGTTTGCTCGTAGTAACCAGGGTAACTGCATGAACCAGAGACCTATCGTCTTCAAGGGCGACAGAGTAAAGGCTGGCGAGGTTATCGCTGATGGTGCTTCTACAAGCAACGGTGAGCTTGCCCTTGGTAAGAACCCACTTATCGGATTCATGACATGGGAAGGTTACAATTACGAGGATGCCGTACTTCTTTCAGAGAGACTTGTTAAGGATGATGTATATACATCAGTTCATATTGAGGAGTACGAGTCAGACGCAAGAGATACAAAGCTCGGACCTGAAGAGATAACAAGAGACCTTGCAGGTCTCAGCCAGGATGCACTTACAGACCTTGACGAGAACGGTATCATCCGTATCGGTGCTGAGGTTCGTGCCGGTGATATCCTTGTTGGTAAGGTTACTCCTAAGGGAGAGACAGAGCTGACTGCTGAAGAGAGATTGCTTCGTGCAATCTTCGGTGAGAAGGCTAGAGAAGTAAGAGATACATCACTTCGTGTACCACACGGTGCATACGGTGTTGTTATGGATATTAAGATATTTACAAGGGAGAATGGAGACGATCTTCCACCAGGAGTTAATAAGTCTGTTCGTGTTTATATAGCACAGAAGAGAAAGATCTCTGTTGGTGATAAGATGGCTGGTCGTCATGGTAATAAGGGTGTCGTATCACGTGTGCTTCCTGTAGAGGATATGCCATTCCTGCCAAATGGTCGTCCACTCGATATCGTACTTAACCCTCTGGGCGTTCCTTCCCGTATGAATATCGGACAGGTGCTTGAGTTACATTTAGGACTTGCATCTGAAGTTCTTGGTTTCAAGGTTTCTACACCTATCTTCGATGGTGCTAAGGAGTCTGATATCACCAAGGAACTTGAAATGGCTAACGATTATGCTAATTCTTCTTGGGAAGAATTTGAAGCTAAGTATAAGGATTATGTAGATAAGGGCGTTATGGATTATCTCTATGAGAACCGCGACCACAGAAAAGAGTGGGAGGGCGTTCCTATTGATAAGACCGGTAAGGTTCAGCTTCGTGATGGCCGTACAGGTGAGGCTATTCCGGCACCTGTTTCAATCGGATTCATGCATTACCTGAAACTGCACCACCTTGTTGATGATAAGATCCATGCTCGTTCAACCGGTCCTTACTCACTGGTAACTCAGCAGCCACTTGGTGGTAAAGCTCAGTTCGGTGGTCAGAGATTCGGTGAGATGGAAGTTTGGGCCCTCGAGGCTTATGGTGCTTCATATACTCTTCAGGAGATACTTACTGTTAAGTCTGATGATGTAACAGGACGTGTTAAGACATATGAGGCTATTATCAAGGGCGAGAACATTCCTGATCCTGGTACACCAGAATCCTTCAAGGTTCTGCTTAAAGAGTTCCAGTCACTGGGTCTCGATGTCAGAGTACTTAAGGAAGATGGTAAGGAAGTTGAACTCGGCGATACAGGCGAGTACGACAGAAGAACACGCGAGCTTCTCGAAGGCGAGCAGACCAGATACGAGGGTGACCTCATGGACAATGGTTATGGTGAAGTTGATGAGACAGGCGAGTATGTACAGTCAGAGAGCTATTTAAGTGATGACTATACAGACGATGACTACTCCGACGGCAACTACGAAGATTAAGAAAGGAGAGCGTAAGAATGGCTTTTAATACAGATAATGAACAGGAACAGCCTATATTCTTTGATGCGATCAAGATAGGTCTTGCATCTCCTCAGAAGATAAGAGATTGGTCATATGGCGAAGTTAAGAAGCCTGAGACAATTAATTACCGTACATGGAAGCCTGAAAGGGACGGACTTTTCTGTGAGAAGATCTTCGGACCAACTAAGGACATGGAATGTCATTGCGGTAAGTATAAGAAGATAAGATTCAAGGGTATCATCTGTGACAGATGTGGCGTTGAGGTTACTAAGTCCAGCGTACGTCGTGAGCGTATGGGACATATCGAACTTGGATGCCCTGTATCACACATTTGGTACTTCAAGGGTATTCCTAGCCGTATGGGACTTCTCCTTGATCTGTCACCACGTGAACTTGAGAGAGTACTTTATTTCTCAGCTTACATCGTAATCGATCCAGGTGAAACAGATCTCCATGAGAAGGAAATCCTCTCAGAGCAGGAGTATCAGACTAAGAAATCACAGTATGGTGAAAACTCATTCAGAGTAGGCATGGGGGCAGAGGCTGTTAAGGAGCTTCTCAGACGTGTTGATCTGGATAAGGAAGCAGTAGAGCTTCGTGAGGAGCTGGAGACTGCAACAGGTCAGAAGAAGACTAAGATCATCAAGAAGCTCGACGTTGTTGAAGCTTTCAGAAATTCAGGCAACCTGCCTGAGTGGATGGTACTGGATGTAATTCCTGTTATCCCACCAGATCTTCGTCCTATGGTTCAGCTTGATGGTGGCAGATTCGCTACATCAGACCTTAATGACCTTTATAGAAGAATTATTAACAGAAATAACCGTCTCAAGAGACTTCTTGAGATATCAGCTCCTGACATCATCGTTCGTAACGAGAAGAGAATGCTTCAGGAAGCTGTAGATTCACTTATAGATAACGGTCGTCATGGTCGTGCAGTTACCGGTCCTGGTTCTAGAGCTCTTAAGTCTCTGTCTGAGATGCTTAAGGGTAAGCAGGGTAGATTCCGTCAGAACCTTCTCGGTAAGCGTGTTGACTACTCAGGACGTTCAGTTATCGTAGTAGGACCTGAGCTTAAGATCTATCAGTGTGGTCTTCCTAAGGAAATGGCTATCGAGCTGTTCAAGCCTTTCGTTATGAAGGAGCTGACTGCAAGAGGACTTGCTGATAACATCAAGGCAGCTAAGAAGAAGGTAGAGAAGCTTGAGAGCTCTGTATGGGATGTTCTCGAGGATGTTATCAAAGAACATCCGGTTATGCTTAACCGTGCTCCTACACTTCACAGACTTGGTATTCAGGCATTCGAGCCAATCCTTGTAGAAGGTAAGGCTATTAAGCTTCATCCACTGGTATGTATGGCGTTTAACGCTGACTTCGATGGAGACCAGATGGCAGTACATTTACCACTGTCAGTTGAAGCTCAGGCAGAGTGCAGATTCCTGCTCCTGTCACCAAATAACCTCCTTAAGCCATCTGATGGTGGAGTTGTATCAGTTCCTTCACAGGATATGGTACTTGGTATCTACTATCTGACAATGGATAAGTTTAGAGAGGTTGAGTACACTGATGACGAGATTGTTAAGGTGTATGACGCAGATGATGAATATGCAAACCTTGAAGCTCTCCGTAAGGATGCGGAAGAAGGCAAGGTTGCTTCATTTGATAAGATTAAGATAAGAGTTATAAAGAAGGCTTCTAAGGATGGACAGACTGTATTCTTCAAGGATATAGTAAGTACTCCTGAAGATATGTTAGGACGTAAGTTCCTCAACATGAACAGAGCGCTTCTTGCATTTGAGAACAAGGAGATCACACTTCAGCAGAAGATCTATGTTAAGAAGTCTGCAGTTCTCGAGGATGGTACAGAAGTAAGCGGTTTCGTAGCAACTACACTCGGAAAGCTTATATTTAACGAAATCATTCCTCAGGATCTCGGTTTCGTTGACAGAGAGGATCCATCAAATGCAATCGAGCCTGAAGTTAACAAGCTCGTTAAGAAGGGTGACTTAAAGAAGATTCTTAACAAATGTATCAATATCCACGGCGCTACTAAGACAGCTGAGGTTCTTGATGACATTAAGGCTCTGGGTTATAAGTATTCAACACTTAGTGGTATCTCAGTTTCTATCGCAGATATGACTATCCCAGAGAATAAGAAGGAACTCCTGGGTGAGGCTCAGACACGAGTTGATGTTATCAACGGTTTCTTCGCAAGAGGCTTCCTTACAGAGGAAGAGCGTAAGAGAAATGTCGTTCTGCAGTGGCAGGCAGCTGATAAGAAGCTTACTAAGGCTCTGCTGGACGGACTGGATAAGTACAATAACATTTACATGATGGCCGACTCAGGTGCCCGTGGTTCTGATCAGCAGATCAAACAGCTGACAGGTATGCGTGGTCTGATGGCTGATACAACTGGTAACACGATCGAGCTTCCTATCAAGTCCAACTTCCGTGAAGGTCTGGACGTACTGGAGTACTTCATGTCAGCACACGGTGCTCGTAAGGGTCTGTCCGATACAGCTCTTCGTACAGCCGATTCAGGATACCTTACAAGACGTCTTGTAGACGTATCTCAGGATCTTATCATCCGTGAGACTGACTGTGTAGCTTATGACGATCCTAAGCCTGGTATTTATGTAAAGGCATTTATGGAAGGTAATGAGCTTACAGAGAGCTTCCAGGAGAGAATTACAGGAAGATATATAGCTGAGTCTGTATTTGATGCAGAAGGCAACATGCTTGTAAAGGTTAATCACATGATCACTCCTGCAAGAGCAGAGCTTATCATGAAGAAGGGTGTTCAGCCAGAAGATGGCAGACCTTTCACAGATCCTGAAACAGGTGTGGCTAGAAGAGATGCTAAGCTGAAGATACGTTCCGTACTTACATGTAAGTGCCATCTCGGTATCTGTGCTAAGTGCTACGGATCAAACCTTGCAACAGGTCAGGCAGTTCAGGTTGGTGAGGCAGTTGGTATCATAGCTGCTCAGTCAATCGGTGAGCCTGGTACACAGCTTACTATGAGAACATTCCACTCAGGTGGTGTTGCCGGTGGTGATATCACACAGGGTCTTCCTAGAGTAGAAGAGATCTTCGAGGCTCGTAAGCCAAAGGGTCTTGCTATCATCTCAGATTTTGCCGGTAAGGTTGAGATCAGAGATACAAAGAAGAAGAGAGAAGTTGTTGTTTCAAACGACGAGACAGGCGAATCAAAGGCTTATCTGATACCTTACGGTTCACGTATCAAGGTAATAGATGGCGAAGACATCGCAGCTGGTGATGAGCTTACAGAGGGTTCAGTAAATCCTCACGACATCCTTAAGATCAAGGGCGTTGAAGCAGTTCAGAACTACATGCTCCGCGAAGTTCAGAAGGTTTACCGTTCTCAGGGTGTTGAGATCAACGACAAGCATATAGAGATTATCGTACGTCAGATGCTTAAGAAGACACGTATCGAGGACGCAGGAGATTCAGATTACTTACCTGGAACACTTGTAGATGTTCTTGATATCGACGAGATGAATGAAATCCTCGAAGAGGACGGACTCAGACCAGCATCTGCAACCAGAATCCTTCTGGGTATTACAAAGGCATCACTTGCTACTAACAGCTTCCTGTCAGCTGCTTCCTTCCAGGAGACAACAAGAGTTCTGACAGATGCAGCTATCAAGGGTAAGATCGATCCACTTATCGGACTTAAGGAGAACGTACTTATCGGTAAGCTTATACCAGCAGGTACAGGTATGAAGAGGTATCGTTCAGTTAAGCTTGATTCAGAATACAAGCTTGATATTCCTGAACTCGGTGAAGATGGTGAGTATGATATAGACTTTGGCTCAGATGAAGATGTTGACGATATTGAAAATATCGAAGATGTTGAAAATGTTGAAAACTTCGATGAAGTTGATACAGAAGAGGCTGAAGCAGATACAGACGAAACATCTGATGATGAAGAGTAATTAATACGAAATTCACGGTGCCTGGCACCGTGAATTTTTTGTGTAGTTTTTCTTTACTTGAAGGTTATGATGTATTAAAATTTTAGAGTGAGATTTTTTAGGCAGGGTTATATTAGAAATGAAGAATAAGAATTATCCATTATATGAAAATGCACCGAAGATCACCAGTCTGACTGAGATGCTTGAACTTAAAGCGAAGGACAGACCGAATGAGACGGGTATCAGGTTCAGAAAGGGACGTAAGGAGATAGTCGAGAAGACTTATCTGGATGTATACCGCGAGGTGAGGAGAGCTGCTTCCTGGGTTGATAAGAATTTCGACAAGGGCAGTCACGTTGCAGTGATCGGTGAGAATTCATATGAGTGGCTGATGGCATATCTGGCTGTAGTATGTACTGGAAGGGTAGCTGTTCCTATTGATAAGGAGCTTCCTGCAGGCGAAGTTGAATGGCTTATAAATAAAGCTGATGTCACCAAGATTTTTATATCCAAATCCTATAGTGATCTGGTGGAGAATCTGAAGGACCTTCAGGTGATGACACTGGATGAACTATATAAGATTTCTGAAAGTGAGAATGAAGATTTTGAGCTTTATAAACCTGACAAGGATGAGCTTGCATCTATATTCTTTACATCAGGAACTTCAGGTAGAAGTAAGGGCGTTATGCTCAGTCATGGGAATATCGCTTCTGAGATAAATGGCGCGTCAGCCATGTTTGATCCGGAAGGAAGATCTACTCTGGTAGTATTACCTTTCCATCATACATTTGGTCTGATCGTAGCCACACTTATGGCATACAATTATGGCGAGAATCTCTTCCTCAATAAGAGCCTTAAAAGGATCAAGGAGGATCTGGCTGATTCAAAGCCTGACCTCATGATGCTGGTACCGCTGTTCGTCGAAACATTTTACAAGCGGTTATGTGACGGCATTGAGAAGAGTGGACAGAAGAAGAGAGTTGAGACTGGAGTTAAGGTTAGTCAGGCACTCCTTAAGGTGGGTATCGACAGACGCCGCTCCATGTTCAAGGCCATCATCGAATTCTTCGGTGGCAATCTCAAGTACATCATATGTGGTGGCGCACCGCTGAATCCTTTCTACGTTAAGGAATTCAGAAAGTACGGTGTTGAAATCCTGAACGGTTATGGTACCACGGAGTGTTCTCCTTGCGTTGCCATCAATCGTAATTATTTTAAGAAGGATGGAAGCGTTGGCCAGGTTATAGATGGCACTGAGGCTAAGACTTCTGAGGATGGCGAGGTTATGTTCAAGGGACCTGTCACCATGCAGGGCTACTACAATGATCCTGAATTCACAGCTGAGGCGTTGATCGATGGTTGGTACATGACCGGTGACATGGGTTATGTGGATGAGGATAATTTTGTATTCCTCACCGGACGTAAGAAGAATCTGATCATCCTGAGCAACGGCGAGAATATATCACCTGAAGAGCTGGAGGGCGACCTGCAGATCGATCCCGGCGTAAACGAAGTCCTGGTCTATGACAAGGATTCGAAGATCATTGCCGAGATATTCCCTGAAGAGGATTACATGGGTAATACTGAGTACTTCAATGCTCTGATGGAGAAGGTGAACAAGGGCCGTCCGCTGTACAAGCAGATCGCAGCCGTTAAGCTTCGTGACGAAGAATTTATTAAGAATACTACTAAGAAGATAGTAAGATATAAGAATATTCCGCAGGAATAAGCGTATATGATATTTCCGCAGGAATGATTGTAAAATGTTATTCCGCAGGACTATTCGTAAAATGTAATTTGGAGGTATTTGACATGTTTGAGAAGACAGTTGAGGTTTTAAAGGAGTATGTAGATCCGGATACTGAGATCACAATGGACAGTGCACTTATAGATGATCTGGGACTTACATCTATAGATGTTATCAGCGTTGTAGCTGCATTTGAGGATGAGTACGGATTTGAGATTCCTGACCGCGAGATAAATGCATTTCGTACTGTGAAGGATGTAGTTGATTATCTGGAGAAGACTGTTTCTGAATAATGATGTAATTGATCATCTGATCGAAAATGTTTCAAAATAGCTTGTTGATTATTGTTGACAATGGCATATGGTATATGTATAATAGTTAGGCATGCGTTTAAAACGCATGCCGTTTGTTGTGCTTAAGCACATTTTACGAGCTATACAGGTTAAGTATGGCGACTATATCATTTAAGAATGGAGGTGAAAACATGCCAACATTTAACCAGTTAGTTAGAAAGGGAAGACAGGACGCTGTTAAGAAGTCTACAGCTCCTGCACTTCAGAGAAGCTACAACTCTCTTAAGAAGAGACCTACAGAGTCATCTTCACCACAGAAGAGAGGTGTATGTACAGCTGTTAAGACAGCAACCCCTAAGAAGCCTAACTCAGCTCTTCGTAAGATTGCCAGAGTTCGTCTGTCAAACGGAATGGAAGTTACAAGTTATATCCCAGGTGAGGGACATAACCTTCAGGAGCACTCAGTTGTTCTTATCCGTGGTGGTAGAGTAAAGGATCTTCCTGGTACAAGATATCACATTATCCGTGGTACACTTGATACTGCAGGTGTTGCTAAGAGACGTCAGGCTCGTTCTAAGTACGGCGCTAAGCGTCCAAAGGATGCTAAATAATTAGCTCAGTAACTTAACAACTTTTGTGCTGGTTTTACATTAAGGCATTGTTTTCATACATAATATAGAAGTATAGAATGTATCCTTTGCCCGGTATCATACAGCGCGAAAACACGTAAAATGATATGCTGTGTTACCATTCACATGCTTTTGGATGGTTTTATATGTGAAATGTTGATCCAGTCTATCAATAATATCGTGAGTACCTAAGATTTAATAATATTATTAAGGAGGGAAGAACCGTGCCACGTAAAGGACATATTGCAAAGAGAGACGTGCTCGCAGATCCTATCTACAACAGCAAAGTAGTTACACGTCTTATCAATAACATCATGTTAGATGGTAAGAAGGGTGTTGCAGAGAAGATCG
>CAMHCL010000021.1 GCA_946183625.1 uncultured Lachnospiraceae bacterium | reverse complement strand
ATAGTAAATCCATCATCCTTATATACTCTATACACCAAAGTAACCGTATCTCCGAGATCTACTCCCTTTGTTTCCTTTAAGCGATGTGATACTGCGACTTCATTTTTCAGGGTAGGCACCTTACCACCCTTTACAAATCTTAGTCTTTCCAGTTCTACATCTTCATTATCAAAAAATATTGTGATACCAATATCTCCATCTGGCGCTTTCCATGTAGCCTCCTGAGAATCAATTATCTGAATATCCAGAGGAATGCCATTTTCATTATAGTATTTCTCATAATAGTCAAATACATTTCTATAACTACCTTCCTGTGCTACAAGTTTCTCCCTAAGGTTATCCTCAGGTCTTATGAATACCTCTCTATCTACGATCATCCAATAATTCTTCCTGAAATCATCGCTAACTACCGTACTCTTAAGCTGAACCACCATGAGAAGCAGTGAAACACCTAATGTGTAGCTTACAATAAGATAGAGATATCTCTTTAATCTTCCGATTATGTCCTGTGAAGCCAGGAAAAGCGGAACAGTAGAATGCTTACTCTTATGAAGAAACACTCCCGGAAGCTTCTTAAATCTTTCGCCTCTATTTTCACCATGAATCGTATCCATTACAGATATTTTTCTCATTCTCCTAAGAGCAAAGAATGAAAATATGATCATGAGTAATATGAAAGAAATGCTCATTATCATTCCCAGAAGAATAAAAACTTCTGTCTTTGGAGTCAGGGTATTGACTATAAAATGATTGATCATAAATCGAGAGAGAGGTATTCCAAATATTATTCCAAGAACGCCACTGAGCACCGCAAATGCTATATACTTCACAATGAAAAGTGATTTATATGCCAGGCTGTCCACACCTATGGCCTTCATGGTTCCAATTTCTTTTTCTTCTCTTTTTATAGTTGCATGAAGACTAAAACGTATACTCATAAATATTAGAATTATGAGTGAGAAACCCATTATGACCATAAAAATACTGATGATAAATGTTATCATGGCAGCATTAGAATTCATATTACTTTTTCCGGTATATATATTATCGATTGTTCCATCTATCGTATGACTATCATTGAGCTTGTTTATATCCACCATAAGGTCATAACCCCATTTTCGGAGTTCTGTCATAGATGAAAATCCAGTTTTCAGCCTGGCCTCATAAAGATCACTTAAACTATTATATTCTTTTACAATTTCCGCATAATCTTCGTCTGAAAGCACAATCTTAGGAAACCAGTTAGTACTTGGATCCTTGTAGATATGAGATACAGTAAACTCATATGTATTACCCATATCAGTAGTGATCCTCATCTTGCTTCCAATCTTGGTCTTTGCATTATTTGCAAGGTACTGTGGAAGCGCCACACATCCATTTTCCACTTTGAGAATCTCATCATTCATGTCATAAGGTATATTCTGGTCACTACTTACTGGAGATATACATGCTGAAGCTTCATATAGATTAGTAACCTCTCTTCTATCTACTCCATCAAACTCCAGCCTTGCCGTCCTTATTACAGGGCGCTCTGATATATTTACCTCACTAATTTCGGGATACTTTTTCAGAATCCTTGATATTTTCGCCCTTTGTCCTTCTTCATCCGAAACACTTTTATCAACTGTAAAAAAAAGGTCTGATGTTTTGCATTTTTCGTAAGTATTATCTGTTCCTTTGAAGAAGGTATAAATGAAGCCCGCGCTCGTAACAAGGAGCGTTGCGGATATGATCATGAATATACATAAAACTATATTTAGGCCAACCTTATCGCGAAGGTCTTTTTTTAACATTCGTAGATACATTTTTCATTCCTCTTTCTTCTTACCAACCTAAATCATCAAGCCATTTTCTGACCTTCTTCTCACGGAGCGAAAGCTCTCCTTCCATTTTCCCAAGAACAAGCTCTCCTCTGATATCCCCATCCACCAGATATAGAATTCTATCTGAACTGGCTGCAACCTTTTCACTATGTGTAACCATGAGAACTGTTGTTCCTGCCTTATTAGCATTTACCAGCTCTTTCATTACTTCTAACGAAGCTTTGGAATTAAGTGCTCCTGTAGGCTCATCTGCGAATACAACCTTTGGGCTGTTGATAAGGGCTCTAGCCAGGCAGGCACGCTGCAGCTGTCCACCGGACACCTCTGTGATCTCACGTTTTGCTGTTTCCATTATTCCAAGTCTTCTCATAAGGTCTTCGGCATCTTTATTAACATCTTCTCTGGATTTCTCCTTTGCCTGATATCCAGGAAGAACAATATTATCCATTATGCATAGCTTCCTCATCATATACATCTGCTGGAAGATAAAACCCATCTTGCGAAGTCTAAGCTTTGTAAGTTCTTTATCATTCATTTCTGAGATATCATCTCCATCGAAGATTACATTTCCTGCCGTCATATCATCCATACCACTGATGGTATAAAGGAGGGTTGATTTACCAGAACCACTCGGTCCCATGATGGAAACAAATTCTCCTTCTTCAATTGTCAGATTGATATTTTGCAGGACATTATTACTGTAACCATCTACTATGTATGTCTTGCATAGATCAGTTGCCTTTAATACTGCATTTGCCATTTCATTCTCCTCTTCCATGTTTTTCGCCATTATTCATCCACGGGAAATAACTCCCTTGCCACCTTTCTGAAATCAAGATAACATTTCATTTCTTAAAAAATCTTTAATAAATAAAAAAAAGCGTTACATTTTTTGTAACGCTTACGACTCAAGAAGATATCTGAATATATTATTAACATTATCCTTGTTCTTACCCATATCTATTATCTGTGTTGGTAATGCACATTCTGATTTTATCTCGATATTTGTCTGTTGTTCACCATAAGGGGACATGTGGATATCAATTTTTTCTCCCCATGAAAAGAAGTTAATATCACAGGATAACTGAAAATTAACTCCACCATTTCCATCTGGTGTCTCTCCCTTAAAAGTAAACCCCTTGATATTTCTCAACTTTTCTACAAGCTGCATGATCTGCATATTTGCAACTTTCTTGTCACTATACTTTGCTGCCATATCGTCCTCCAAAAATTATAATAATCATCAAGATTTTAATCCCTATTTATAATTTCATCAACATATTTTTCTAAATATGGATCTGTTTCATCGATAAGTCCATGTTCCTTCAACATTGTTACTATTCTTTCGGCTATTCTCTCAGCATTAAGAACTACAGGATCTGAGAGGTTTAGATATTTAGGACTATACTCCTTTCCTTCCCAGACTGTTATATCACCCTTAGTTTCTGATAATTCCCTGATCCATCTGGCATATAAACCATCCATGTCCAGTTCCTCGAGCCTTCTATAGGTCCATTTATAATAAGGTGGGTACTGCCTCTTCATCAGGAAGAACAGCTGCATAGCAGCCTCTAATCCGTGCATATGGCACAGTCTGGCTGCAACCACGTCACCTCTCGACATGCATCTTGCGTAATTCACCTGGAGTGCTGCAGAATATTTATGAAGTTCATTTACTATCCTTATACGCCATATACGGTCAGGATAGTAATTCAGAAGCAGATTTCTAAATGCAGTAAAGCTCCCCAGATCATCCCTAAAAACCTCACCATTAACAGCTGTTGCCAGACAGGAATGATCCATATTCCTCCAATCATCTTCACTTATTGTTACATTATCTGTATCACAATAAATGCCAAGTGTTCTGGAATAGAAATCATGAATCGTCATAACTCCACGACGTTCCCTGAGCCTTACAGTCAGATTATTCCCCGGCTGTCTGTCAATGAGATCATTATAGGCAGCATTTAAATGTTCTCCAAAGAGTTCCATATCTTCATCAGTAACCCAGAGACATACCCCGGTACCAAAATCATGATCTCTGGAAATAAAATCATCATAACCGAAGCAGTCAGATCCTTCCCCGGCCAGTCCCACCGCTATTCTATTTTCATATTCAGGAAACTGCTGATGAATAAGCATCGCAACCTGATTTTCATAAAATCTTCGACTATTATCTATCTGAGAATTCAAGAGTATGATCCTCCAATTACATTTATTATCTTTCGACTAACTTACCATCTAGCGAATAGCATCCACCGGGCAATGGGCCTTACAATCTCTGCATTGTATACACTCTCTATCTCCCACCTTCTTAACATCCATAAGGCAGTTCATAGTACATGCATCGCAGTTGATACATTTATCATTATCAACCTTGACCCTCACCACCGAAACCGGTGCAAAGAATGAATAGATTGCGCCAAGAGGGCATATAAATCTGCAGAATGTCCTGTAGCAGAAAATGCATAATAACAGGATAACTGCCAGAACAAAAACCTTCCATGAGAAAAGGATACCAACCATACCCTGCAGATTCTCATTCATACATACAAGTGGAATGCCTGCCTGAAGCGTTCCCGCAGGGCATATATATTTGCAGAAACCCGGAGCCATCTTAAAAAGGGGAATGATAATTACGAATCCCACCAGGATTACATATTTAAGATATGTAAGTCCTCTTGTGACCTTGTTCTTTTTTATCTTCGGAACAGGGATCTTATATAACATATCCTGAAGCAGTCCGAAAGGACATAGAAAACCACATATAAATCTTCCGAGAAAAAGCCCCATCAGAATTATAGTTCCAAGAATAAAATAAGGTATCTTATATCTTGAAGAAAGAAGCCCCGTCTGGAGGCTTCCTAATGGGCAGGCTGTAACAGCTCCGGGACATGAATAACAATTAAGCCCGGGAGAACATATCCCCTTCAGGTTTCCCTTATATATGCTTCCTGTTACAAACCCCTTAATATTGCAGTTGTAAAGAACAGCTGTTATCAGCTGTGCATATCTTCTCTTATTGATCTTCATCCTATTCCCATACATTCATAGCATATACGTATTGCTTTGTTCTTCACATCATTATAGCCATTGCTAAAAAGCCCCAGTCCAACCAGCGCCAACGCGATGATAAGGATTAAAGCCCTGAGTACATTTAACTTCTTCTTTGATCCGTCCATAAATCCACCTACTGATCCATACATTCATCAATGGCATTCTTATATTCAATATATTGAGAATCCGCATCATACGCACCTAGGAATATCTTATGGATCTTACCCTTATTAATAATCAGAGTGTATGGGATTCCGTCCGACGGATAATACATATTTATAGCGCCTGACTCATCGTAACCTATATTGAATGTGTAACCGTAATCACTGACAAAACTATCAACAGTTTTCCTATCTTCCATATTATTTACGCAAAGTATAGCCAGCTTGTCATTGCCATCATTTTTCAGCTTTTCAAATGCCGGCATCTCGCCAACACATGGACCACACCAGGTTGCCCAGAAATTAAGGATTACAACCCTGTCATCATAGTCCGACATGTGAAATGTACCGCCTCCGCTAAGTTCACATGTAAAATCCGGTACTGTATCTCCCTCCTGAAGTATCTTCGGACTTCCTGTGCCAGTATCTACATTGGCACGATCAGGATTCACCTCAGCCTTATCTGTCACTGTAGTCTGATCTTCAGCGACGGATTCTGTTTCCGTATCCTGCTCACTTACAACATCAGTACCAGTATCAGTCTCGTCATCCAGGAAGCATCCCGTCAGCATTCCCAGTGAAGCTGCCAGAATTGAACCAATTAGTATACTACGTTTTAAAATATCTTTTCGTCGCATAAATATCACCAAAATTACTCTTTAATATTAACTAGCCCTCTGCTTCTTTCTGACCACAATGTAGGCTACAAATCCCACAAAGACGCCCAGAATAAGAGCTCCAACTATTTCAATTATAATAATTCCCACAAATAAGAAACCGGCACCACCCATGCCCTCAAAAGCCATAAAATCAAAGAGGATATTTTTCTTCTCATAGGTAACTATATAATAAATGTCCTCACCTTCATTTGCTGAACGTTCCTGCTTGCTGAAATACTCAGTTGTGAAGATTCCTGATTTCTTCTTGATAAATACTCTGCCATCCTCCGGAGTCAGCTTATCACTTTCTTTAATCAGTTCATCAACTCTGCTGGCTCTTGCAGAATCCAGATCACCACAGTAGACAATAGATGTCTTCTCTTCACTTCCAGGAAGTGTATCACCGATAAGGAAGCTGTCACTAATATCTATATATTCAAAACCTGCTGCTTCCATATCCTCTTTACTGGTTGCAGTTGTATATAAGTCCTCTTCTTCTGTTTTTGATCCACCCTCACTCATAGCATAACAATAAAACTCAGCAGGAACGAATTCATGTCCCTTAACGTATACGCCATCAACCTCAAATACCACATTACCGATATTATCACCGGCCTTTTGTATAATATTATCCATCTGTTCCTTCAGAGAATCATCATGATAAGTATAATATAGGAATGCTCTCTTACCTGTACTGGTTTCGTCTTTTGATTTCTGGCTGATGAGCATTAATGTATTCTTCTTCATGATACTGTTCATATCAGCATCATAATAGGCATTAACACCTGCGAGTATATCCCCACCCAGATCTTTACTGCTTACAACTGAAGAATTAATTCCCTCGTTCATACATGTTAAATAACAGGTAAACTGATCATAGAGCTCTTGATCTGTAAGCGGAGATCCATACATCTCAACTATTGGTCCAACCATGTTGTCTTCACTATCTGTCATATATGCATTGTAGCCCCTGTCAAAAACCTTGTTGCATAATGCCTCGTTCATAGATTCAAAATTGGAATCCATGGTCTCATTCGCACGGGAGATCTGAATAGAGATAACAACCGACACAAGTGCAAGTGCCAGTAAAATTGATACTCCAAATGTTTTCAAAACCATTTTCATTGTAGATATATTCTCCTTATTATCTTACATTCCGGATAGTTAACAAACAACATTTTATAACTTCATGCTAGTGACCTAGAACTAATAACAATATACCCATAGCTATAAAGAATGAACCTAATATTATCATGGATATAGAGATAGATCCTGACCTCTGGGGATCATAATATCCATCAAGCTTATCAGGATCAATGAATATCTCCCTCACCTCACCAGCCTTAGGATTTCCTTTATTGGAATAAGTGCTGTTTGATATTCTTTTCATCTCTCCATTAAGATAAAACTCATATACAGGTGTAAGCTTCGCCGGTACATGTGACCCTTGTCTTGGACTAAGCAATTCCACACATTTAGCCTGTACCGGGTATGTATACTTACCCTTGGATTTACTCTTACCTATCAGATTACCGACTATCAGAAATAATCCTATAACTATGGAGCTTATGCAGGCTATAATTCCATTATTGGCATCAAAACTGTCCTTCATTGCTTTGCTTCCAAACATCAGGAAGAATGCATATGCCAGCATTCCGAGGCCACAAATTCCCGCAACAGCCGCAACCAGCTGAACACCTTTTTTATTCTTTAAATCCTTGCTGATAACTGCCACCGATACATAGGTAAACATCACTCCCATGAGAAATACAGTCATAAAAGTATTATCCCTCATAGCGAAGACTACAAGAACTATAGCCAGAATAACCATCGCTATAGTCTCTACGTTGCTGAGATATGTCATAGACGTTCCATTGTAATGCATTCCCGGATACTGCTGCTCCAGCTGCGATTTAAGGAGATCCTGCCCATTCAGCTGACCATTCGTCTGTCCCATATATTGATCAGGTACAGGCTGGCCGGTTTTCTCAGCCACCATCTCTGCAACCTTCATATCATACTCGCGAAGATATTCTTCCTTCATTTCAGGCGTCATCCGCCCCGCGTTTACCTTGAGATCCAGCAGTTTCTCAACGTCGGACCTCTCCATCTGCAAGCCTTTCATTATGCCTCCACTAAATTATTGTAATAACTTCTAATAAGGTTCATTTAGTTAAATGTAATCTCACCGTCTTCGCTTATATTGAAGCCAACGAAGTCAGTCATATAATAATCACCATATATATCATCTATGCAGAATCCATACAGATAATCACCTGCAAACATCACATCATAGGTGATCTCAATATCGCCGGAAACAGTGAACTCATCACCCTCATATGCTCCGGCATCTTCTCCATCCATTGTATAGGAATAGAAAACAGGAGTGATCTTATCTCCATCCTGGATCTTAACTATATCACGGGATGCGCAGCCATCATCACTGATGCCTGCCCATGCACCTTCAACAGTAACCTCTCCCGAATCAAAATCACGCTTCATACGGAGGTTGGTCTCCTCCCCATTAAGAAGTATCGGTGATGTATATACCAGATAATCGTCAGTGATCTCAGCTATATACATAGCCAGATTCTGTCCATCAGGAAGTGACAACCAGTAACCGTCAAATGCATCTCTGAATTCTCCAGTATCCCAGTCAGCATCTATATCAATAGTTTCACCCATCTCTATATAAGTATCATCTCCAACATCTTCATATACAAGCGCTGATACAGAAGATGCATTATTATATCCATTGTCGTCCAGCTTGAAGCAGAATACACCCTCATCATTTATATCAGGCTCCTGCTCAAATGTGATATATGAGCTTTCACCTGTCTGCTCATACTCATCAATATAACTCCAATATTCATCATCACTGGATTCAGCTCCACACCATTCGCCTTCATCATCAAACCAGCTCTCGTCGTCATACTCCTCCTCTGCCTGGCTTGTTACAGCGCCATGTCCCTGGCGGTCAACGAAAGACAGATAGTAGGGGCTTATACTGATCTTACCAAACATAGCCAGTTCATTTGACCCCTGGATAGCCAGTGGATAATACATAGAAAGTCCTGAAGCACCTTCATGTGTTGAACCACTTACAGAATATATAACTGCATCATCAATTGCCTTCGTTACTGCTTCGGCACCATCTGCATAAGAAGCAGCTGAAGAAACTATACCACCCATATCAACCATGTTTGTATAGCCTTCAGATTTATTATTACCACCGAAGTTATCAACCTCTTCGATGCCACGAACTATCTCTGCTCTGGTAGCTTCATCCTGACTTGAATCATACATGTTTTTAGCAAATGTATTGAAGCTTACAAGCAGATTATCAACCTTAGAAAGATCTATAACTGAAAGAGTTGCTATATCTGAATCATCCTGCTCGATACAGGTCTGCAGATAGCTGTCGCATACAGCCTTTCCAAGTTCCTCACCATTTGCATCTGAATTCTCCGCAAGGAAGTCACCTATGGAAGTGTAATTCCAGCCACCACCCGGTTCCATTTCCTCTGAACCATACATATAGTCAGCATATGAAGCAAGGATATTTGCCATCTCAACTGTTCCCATAAGGCAGGCATCGAAACCTATGAAATCAAACTTACGTCCGTTTGCCTGCAGGTTGTTATAGAGTGCGTTGTCAACCTCAGTGAGATCAAGAGAATCGTTGTCGTACATTTCGTCAAAACATACACCTGTAATACTTCCACCACCGTGGTTCCATAACACAAGTCCTATATGCTCTGATCCGTAATTCTCAACTCCCCATGATATGAAGCTCGACAGAGAATCAGTAGTTCCCATTCCTGCAAGTGGCTGTTCATCCACTAATTCCATATCTCCATTTTGAACTACGAAACGCTGGAATTTCTCAGAATCAACATCCATATTCCACTCATTTGTTCCACCTGTCTGAACTACAAAACGAACATTTTCACTACTTGCAGCAGCCAGCATTTCATCGAAATCACCTGTACCACAGCCATCATCTGACTCCAGATCTGTACCACATAGATATACAAATATGGTCCAGGTGTTATCATCTGGTTTCTCAGCTTCAGCAACATTTTCACGAGTGATCACAAGCTGACCATCAGAATCATTAACGCTCATGGACAGTCCCTTGATAATACTTGCACCACCTTGTCCTGCACTGCTGGTGTCTTCGTAATCCTTATCCTCATATTCTCCGTCTTCAGAGTCTTCAACGTACTCATCATATTCGTCAAGATCATCAAGACATCCACAGAGACTGAATGATAAGACACACGCCATAGCAAGTGCTAAAATTCTTTTTTTCATAATAAACCCCATTTTTTCATTTAATGCTTTGTTGATATTACACATCATTAATAAAATAAATATTAACCTAGATATCATATAATAAAAATTCGATTTTTGCTATAAAAATCTGTCTTCGTTAAGTGTAATTTTAACCATTTATATAGTAAACTAGAATTAGCGTGTATCGCTATATCTTTAACACAAAGAAAAGATAGGAGAAGAAAACTTATGGGAAAAACACTTCAAGACATTCAAAATCTGATCAAAGAAAAAGGAATCAAGATGGTTGATTTCAAGCTTACTGACATTGACGGACGCTGGCGTCATCTCACCATACCTGCAGAGCGTCTCACAGAGAGCACAATGACGCAAGGTATAGGATTTGACGGCAGTAACTATGGATATGCCAAGATTGAAAAGAGTGACATGGTATTCATACCTGTTCTGGATTCTGCTGTTATCGACAGATATACATCCATCCCAACTCTTTCCATGATAGGTGATGTAAGAGTTATTGATCTTCCTGAAAACCGTCCATTTGATCATTATCCAAGAAATGTAGCAATCAGATCTCTTGAATATATGAAGGAGCTGGGAATTGCTGATCAGATGGTCATCGGACCAGAATACGAATTCTATCTCTTTGATTCAGTTCGTTACAGTACAAATTACCACAATATGTTTATCACTGTTGATACTTCTCAGGCTGCATATGCATCAGGTGGTATTGATAATAATAATGGTTATCAGGTACTTCCAGGAGCAGGTTATCACAACCCTCTTCCAACTGATATCCGTAATGATCTTCGTAGTAAAATGTGTCTTGCCATGGCTGATTGGGGAGTTGATGTTAAGTATCACCACACAGAGGTTGGTGGCAGCGGACAGATGGAGATCGAGGTTGAGCTGGGTGATATGCTTAAGCTTGCCGACGACACAATGTCAGCTAAATATGTAATAAAGAATGAAGCAGTCAAGGACGGTATTACAGCTACATTTATGCCAAAGCCACTTGCAGAAGAGGCCGGAAACGGAATGCATGTTCATATGCTTCTCTTCAATGAAGGAAAGCCTGTATTCTATGATGAAGCAGGATATGCACAGCTAAGCAAGGAAGCTCTCTGGTTCATAGGCGGTCTTCTAAAACATGCAAGATCACTCTGTGCTATTACAAATCCTTCAACTAACTCTTACAAGAGACTTGTTCCTGGATTTGAAGCTCCTGTTACCATCGGTTATGCAGTAAGTAACCGTTCAGCAGTTGTCAGAATTCCTGCTTATGCTAAGACACCTGATACAAAGCGTTTCGAGCTTCGTAATCCAGATGCTACCTGCAATCCATACTATGCTTACTCAGCAATCCTCATGGCAGGTCTTGATGGTATAAAGAATCAGATCGATCCTCATGAGAATGGCTGGGGACCATACGACTTCAACCTTTATAATCTTCCTGATGAAGAGAAGGCTAAGCTTACCGGTCTTCCAGCAAGCTTTGAAGAAGCAATCGCAGAACTTGAGAAGGATCATGATTATCTTACAGCTGGTGGTGTATTCCCAGAAGAGCTCATTCAGACACTGATAAAGAGATACAAGAGCACAGCAAGCAAGATTTCCAAGATCCCAACTCCAATGGAATTTGCTATATATTATGATTTATAAAAAATAGCGGGTTAACGATCCGAAAAAATAGAGCTTGTCCATATCATATGGACAAGCTCTTATTTTTTGACTCTTTATCTAACCAAATATAAAACTATCTTTCTTTCCATCATGGAAGCTGGTAAATGCATCTCTCTCAACTTCAGGATATCCATATCTCTCCTTGGCATCCTCTATAGCCTTCATCAGGAATACCATATTTCTTGCCAGATTCCTCATGGTCTGAAGACCTTCTAAATCCTTCTTTACATCCTCAGCCGTAAATCCATGAACCTGATTCCAATATGTACTGGATGCTACAGGCATTCCACTGATGGTAAAATATTTATTCAGCACATCAAAGCTTGCAGTATTACCACCTCTTCTACAGCTGACCACAGCTGCGCCAACCTTCATATGCTTTGAAAATGTAGTACTGTAGAACAGCCTGTCCAGAAAAGAAAGTAAAGTACCATTAGGTGATCCGTAAAATACAGGACTTCCAACTACCAATCCATCTGCCACTTCAAACTTTGGAGCCACTTCATTTACCAGATCGTCAAATATACATTTGCCATTGTTATCACAGGCGCCACAGGTTGTACAGCCTCTGATAGGCTTTATTCCCACCTGAATGATTTCTGTCTCAACGCCTTCATTTGTGAATATATCTATCATTTCGTGAAGTGCCGTTGCGGTACACCCACCCGGATTCGGACTTCCATTTAATAATAAAACCTTAGACATAAGCTACCTCCTCATATTTCACCCCATATTATATATTGCCCAGCATTTCATGCATATCTTTCACATGCTTATCCTCAAGTCTTTCATAGGATGCAGTCTTATCTACGATTGCCATAAGCAGCTCTTCCATCTCTGAACCTTCGGAATAATCGGCAGGTGCGAAGTATCTGATGCGATTATCCTTCAGCATCTTGTACACTCTTTCCTTCTTCTGATTCACTGGATTATAAACACCTATGGCATGACCACCGTTGATATTCACAAGCTTCATGCAAGGAATATCAGTGTCACTGTCTCCGATATAAACCATATTTCTGAAAGGAACTCTCATATTCTCCGGTTCAAAATAATCATTTACCTTATCGTCATTTATATCCAGAACCCCCTTCTCAATTCTGAAGAGGAACTGGGTCTTATTGGTATAATTGATCACCTGTGCCGGCCATATAGCCATGCCTCTGTCATCATAATAGAAGCTGCTGGCATACACCTTCTTGAACACGCCACGCTTAGCTATATCAGTTCCATCGATCATTTCCTTAAGTCCGGATGAAATGATGTAATGTTCTACTGTAATTCCCTTTTTCTCGCCGTAGGCATTGATCCTGTCGAACCAGCTCTCAACTCCGGGAAATAATGTAACCTTACTTCCATACTCCTCCAGCTTCTCTCTATTGAAGATAAGTCGACCTCTGGCCTCATCCATCATGACATACATATATGCCAGATTTCCGTCCATATTATTGGCTTCCGCCAGGTAATTCGTCTTCTTCCAAAACTCTTCAACGTCATAGCCTACAGACTGAATGTATCCCTGAGCCTGCATGTCTGTGGGCGACAGGGTTTTATCAAAATCATAACATACGGCAAGTACAGTATCTCTAGATGCTTTCTCCATAAATCCTCCATATTTCTAGTCTTTACACGATCTTTAATACCTATTATGAACCTTCTCGGCAAAGCACATCATATCCTTCACCTCAACAACTGTTCCATCATCCAGAACAGCCTTGCCTGTCATTCGGCCGAATACCTGATGCTGATCAGATACTATCAGCTTATAATCAAGACAGGCAGCCCTGTCCAGAACAGGAATGAATTCCATCTCAAATCTTCCATCGGAGGAAGTAAAGGTCCACTTATCCATGATATTATCCGGGATATGGAACTCTACATCATCCAGCTTATGCGCCTTTCCATTATAGAATACCACATTTTCCGTGGCTGCAGTGGTATTTCCAAAGCCATAGCCTATATTGAAACCAAAGCTGTTTCCGTTAATATCAGCATTTCCAGAACCCCATAACCAGGTATTATCATAAGTCCACACACCTCTGCCCCAGTCCAGTGTTCCAAAATCAGTTCTCGGATCAAATGTATAGATCTTGTCATCAAACTTCATATAACCACTGGCACGCATGGTGTTGATCTTCTGATTATAATAAAATGCATGCTTCTTATCCCACGGTGTAGCGATGACCATAGAATCCATTGCAGGCTGCTTCAGCATGATATTACACTCAAAAGGCTTACCCTCATAGAAATCTTCGAATTTACATCTGATGCGGCGGCAGCCCTTACCCACATCAAACTTCATCTTGAGTCTCTTATCAGCATACTTAGTCGATCCCTCTCCGGAGTCACTCGGAAGTCCTATCCTTCCCATAGGAAATCCATTTAACACAGTCTCAGTATGTTCCCATGGCTTGTCCCCAAACTCCAGAAGTGATACGGACTGCAGACCGATATATCCATCATCAGATATAGTAAAAGCACCGGCGAAGGAATCGCTGAGAACAAGATAATAATCCCATTCCTTTATTCTCCACTTCGGAGCCTTTATCATATCCCTGTCGTACTTCTGTATAAGACTTCTTGACCATCCAGGTTCCCTGAGTTCGCCCTTCTCATCCAGCAAAAGGCCACTGGTTGTAACCTCATGATTTCTTTCCATAATGTACCCCCGTAAATGCTTTTTTATTTCTTGATTATCTCCACAACTTCACCTATGTACATATCATGTGGCGCGTCCGAACTGTAAAATGCATCCACTACATCCGCAGGTATATTCGCCAGATCAAGCTTCTGCTTAAAGAGTTTCTTACATACCAATGTAAGTTCAGCTTCTTCAAATGTAACTGACTCTCCAGCTTCCTTAGCAGTAAGACCCTCATAATGCATCTTATCTATATCTCTTCCAGATTTAGAACCGAACACCCCAAGTATCTGCTTCATATCTTCCGGATAAAAGCTGATAGTAAAGTAATCATTATCATCCATAAATTCATGTGTGTATCTGGAGGTTCTGACATATGTTGTAGCTACCGGCTTCCCCCAGAGAGTTCCTGTGCCACCCCAGCTGATAGTCATAGAATTAAAATTATCCTTATTACCTGCTGTAAGCAGAGCCCATTTCTTGTCAAACTGTGAAAATGTATCGATTGTAAATTCCATTTTTAACTTGTCTCCTTTGTTTCTTTATATTTAAAACAGTGTATTCCTCTGGTTTGTCTCAGTTTCTCTGGCACTATCAATAGCTATGGCAACCATAAGTGCAGGTAACTCATCCATGTCATTTTCAAAATCCAGAATATAAGTATCTCCCCAAGCCAGCAGTTTCTTCTCAATCGAGACAACAAGTCTGGCACCTTCGTAAATATTATAGTCCCACCTCATATAATCTCCTTCAAGTCTCCAGCCCTTGTAATCTATGTTGTATCTGGGATAACCAAATTCAAACTGTTCCTTGATCTTGCCCATGTAGTTTCCGCCAATATAAATCTCATATTCTCTAAGTAACCGAAAGACATTCTCACGAATATAGCCTAGCTCGCGGCCGGTAGCCTTATCATAAATTCTGGTTCTATAATGTCCTTCCATAAAAGCAGCTTTGACGAAATATTTGGCTTGCCCATTGGAATCATATATATCATAAGTCGGCCTAAAGGACACCACCCTCTGTCTTATCTGTAACTGGCTCATTGATCATACCCCTTTCTCGCCTTCGCTCTGTCTATAAGCTCCGACGCTTCATTCATGGCAGCCTTAAGATAAGGTTCCTGCCACTCCTTGCCTTCCTTCTCAACCTTCTTGATTTCCTCCCAGTCTGCTCGTCTGGCCTCATCGGATTCGTAATGAACCTGGGAGAAAACGTGTGGATGTCGCCTGATCATTTTATCAGAAACCACCTTCGCCACATCTTCAAAAGAAAAGAGCCCTTCCTCTTCTGCAATTACTGCGTGGAACATCACCTGCAGAAGCAGATCTCCCAACTCCTCCTTAAGATTCTCAGGATCACCTGTTTCATCAAGTATATTGATGCCGCATATAACCTCTGCCGCCTCTTCTATACATGTAGGTTTAAGACTGCTGTGAGTCTGCACCTTATCCCAGGGACAACCATCCTCCGCCCTGAGTCTCTCCACAACCTCTTTTAATCTATCAATTTCAGACATCATCTCGTCCTCACATAATCTGAATTATCACAAATCCTCTATTCTGCCGAAGCATTATTATAAGCTTTATTGATAGCCAAGCTGGTTATATTTGCTATCAGGTCACCCTTCTCATAAATATCATCAGTCAGTTCACATATCAGGAATCCAAAGAATATGTCATTGTAGAACAGCGGAAAAGATATGAATGCCACATTCGAGCTTTTATTAACCCTCTGTATGTATATATCCTGTAGTTTTCTATTCTGCTTTCCTTCAGAAATGCGGTAGAATTCTCCCTCTCGAATCACACCCTTAAGCAGCATATGATCCGGATACTTTCTTTCATGAACTTCCTTATCTGACATTGGTTTTTCAAACATGTAAAGAGCAGCATTATTCACGTTGAAAATTGTCAGCGCTTTCATAATCTCATTAATGGAGTCTTTGCAGGATAAATTGTCATTCATATTTTTAATGAGAAATTGTCTGAGTCTGCTTCTGAACTGTATCTTCTCATGCTGTTCATCAATACGCATTTTGGACAGAGAACGTATGGCGTCATCCTTCATTCTAAGGAACAGCCTGTTTATATACACATTTTCTACAAGATGCTGTTTCTTATTGATCCCATTCTGGAGTCTTGTAACACTTGTGAGGAATTTCCATACATCTGTATACTCAAGTGCACCATTATCGAAAAATATATCAATCATTCTAGATATGGTCTCGAATTCTTCAATACCCACATAACGACGTCTGAGCCCGGCAAACATTCTTCCGAATATCTCACTAAACAGTCTCTTAATATTTACATCTTCATCATTAATATATGAATTGGAATACCTATAGAAACAATCCTCAAACATCATGTCTATAAGCTCTCTATTCATAAAGCTGAGGTCACTAAGAGAATAATCATATTTATCATATCTAAGTGATTCCCTTCCATACAGTCTTGTAGGAATATTTACTGAATCAACCTTCTGACCATTGATCTTGGCGAGCACTACTTCCATTGCTTTCTGACCGAGAGTTACCGATTCCGCACCTATAGATGACAGAGTAGGAGTCATCTCTGCAGCCATATGAGTGTTGTCAAAACCGAAAACATAAATATCTCTTCCAGCCCTAAGGCCTCTCTCTTCCAGGACATTGTATAGACCTACAGCACTTGCATCATTTACACAGAAAACCGCCTGCAATTCAGGATTATTATCCAGCAGCTTTCTGGCAGCCTCTTCCGAATTAACTGACATATCGGATGCTGCATATAGATTTTCATCAAATTCCAGATGATTCTCCTCCAGGCATTTCTTGAATATCATACGTCTGCGTTCCGAATCCATATTACGCTCATAGCCACCTATCATGCCTATGTTTGTGCATCCATACATATTCACGAGACAATCAATAGTCTCACTTATACCCGATTTGTTATCATAATTTACATTTGTATAGCCTTCAAAATCAGACGCAATAAGAACAGTCTTGATTCCATCAAACTGTTTCAGGAAATCAAGCAATTCACTTCTCTGATACTGCCAGCCCATACTGCCCATGGCAATGATAAGTCCGTCCAGATTGCCCAGGCTTCCCATGTTATATGTGCTGTTATAGAGATTATGGTAGTGCATCACATCATCTCCCATGAACCCTTCTCTCATAAGTTCTCCTGGGAGTATGACCATCTTAACATTGCTACCCTTAGGAATAGCATTAATTGCACCTTTTATGATTTCTTGTGAGAACTCGTTGGATATGCCTCCAACGATCATTCCAACCAAATACTCTCTGTCATTATTTACCATAAATCCGGTCTCCTACAATTCTATATCCGGTGATGGTTTTGAGAAGAGATAACCCTGCGAATAATCAATATTGTACTGAAGAAGTTTTTGCTGTATCTCTTCATTCTCAACAAATTCTGCCGTTATATCTATCTTATGATTTGCAAAACCCTTCCATGTGGAAATAAGCGCCAGAAGGTTCTCCGTTTCAGGGTTTTCCAAACAGTTTCTGATTAATGATCCATCTATCTTCAGTACATCTATCTGAAGACTTATTACATGCTGCAGATTTGAGAAGCCACTACCAAAATCATCAATAGCTATCCTTCCTCCCAGCTCATGAATCTTTGAAACAAAACGGGTCATTTCATCATAATCATCTATATCTTCGTTTTCCAGAAGCTCAAATATAAACTTATCTGGATTAGAAGCAGTGGTCAGGAAGTCATAGATATAATCAACTATTTCCTTGTTCCTTATGTCTCTTATCCCGAGATTGATGCTGACACACTTCTCCTCAGAATCCTTAAACATCTGAAATACCTTCTTGATCATCATGAAGGAGATGGTATCATACAGGATTCCATATGATCGCGCCACATCCAGAAAGCTTCCTGGGAAGTAAATCTTTCCATCCTCCCCTTCCAGTCTCATAAGCGCCTCATAATGACTGATCTTGTCTTCCTTATTATCATGAATACCCTGGAAATATGGAATCACCTTATCATTTGCTATAGCATAATTGATAATATTAACCATGCGATATCTCTCAATGATAGCTTCTTCATCCAGCTCATTGTCCAGAGCATCATTCACAGAAAATTGCATATTCTTCTGCCTCATTTTCATTACAGCAGAATTATAAGCATAATTATAATTCTCTACCTTACAGTTA
>CAMHCL010000020.1 GCA_946183625.1 uncultured Lachnospiraceae bacterium | reverse complement strand
CAGCTTCTCTTTCTTCCTGACTGTCTGCACCTGTGAGTGCCTTTGTCTTATATCCTCTATCATTAAATATACCACTTAAAGTTTCTGCTTCTTTCCTGGAACTACAGAAGATAAGTCCCTTCACTCTGTCACCTGAATAACCGTAGAAGTTCATTTGATTAATGATATAATCCACTCTCTTGTCAGACACAAGGAACCTAAAATTCTCAATTTCGGTTTTTTCATCGATTACTACACCATCTAATTCCATATCTGTTATACCGAAGTAATGGAATGGACAGAGGAGATTTTCCTCCATAGCCTGCTGAAGTCTAATCTCAAGAGCAATGTTGTGATCAAATGTCGCGAACACATCAAAGTCATCTGTACGTTCAGGAGACGCCGTCATACCAAGCCAGAACTCTGGCTCGAAATAATCCATAATCTTCTGATAACTTGCCGCTCCTGTTCTATGCGCCTCATCAATAACGATAGTTTTGAAACAGTCCTTCTGGAACTGCGTCATAACTTCTTCTTTTGACATCATTTGCATAGTTGCAAAAAGGATATCCGCATCAGTATCCTTGCTATTACCTGAAAGAAGTCCATATGTCTTGTTTCGACCAAATACATTTTTATATGACTTCATCGCCTGCTTTGCAATCTGCTCACGGTGGACGATGAAAAGAATACGGTTAGATCTATCGGAATCACCCATTGCATCACGAAGTCCGAAGGCAGATGCGTACGTTTTGCCCGTTCCGGTTGCTGATATAAGTAACGCTTTATCTTCCCCCTGCTCTCGTATTTTTTTCAAGTTATTGATAAAGTCCACCTGCATTGAATTAGGCGACAATCTATACTGTTCGAGAGAAACAACAGGACTTGCCTGAACCGCAAGTTTTCTCTGTTTTTTTATAGTCTGATACTTAGTTCTATATTCTTCAATGAAATCCTCATACTTTCTTGTATGATTCTTATCTTCCCATAACGCTTCAAATGCCGACTGTATGTTCTTATACATTTCACCTTCGGAAGTTGATACTATTTTGGTATTCCACTCTTTATTTACAGAGAGTGCTTTTCCTGTCATGTTGGAACTACCAATGATAAATGTATATGTCTCGTCACGCCTAAAGATATAGCCCTTAGTATGGAAACCGATTCTTTCAGTATCAGGAGTCGGTGTAGTTCCGTCTTCTAAAGCTGCTCTTTCGCCACCTGTGAATTCTCCATTGTATATTCCTGATAACACCGCATCCTCATGGTACATACGAAGCTCTATATTATTAAACTCAGCCAGCTTATCGAGAGCTTTAGGATCTGTGAACATGTTGTAATCTGTTGTGAGGACCTTTCCAGGAACACCTCTTTCTTCCAGTTCTTTAAATGTAAGAAGCAGCGGCTCAATTCCACCAAGGGTTATAAAGGCAACACTAAAAGTAAAGGAGTCACATCTCTTAAGTTCTTCCTCGATAGATGTGAGAACCTTTACTCCTTTTGTATGATCATTTGATATGAAGTCCGGCTTATATGCAGCACTTGATTTATTGGTTGAATCAATAAATGCAGTGGTTGCACCGGATAAGATTTTTTCTATATTTTTATTCATTAGTTGATAACCTCTCTCAGTATCATATGAATACAATAAATCACTTCACCCTTCTTCCACCAAACGCATGAATGGATCTTGTTCCTGCTTTTACTCTTCCACCTTGTAGGCTTCCCTTTGGAATGAATAGCTCGTCACCGGCATGTAGTACATATTCCTTGCCATCTATTGTTACGATGTATTCCCCTTCTACACAGAGCATATATTCATCATAATCATGCATGTGTTCCTTAGATACTCTATCAGCCTTATAAATCCAGAAGGCCATCTGGCTTCCGTCATTTGCAGTGTAGTAATATCCTTCTATATCAGGGGTATTCTGCTGATCAGCAGGTATCATATTTTCTTTTCTAAACATAAATTCTGGAAAGTTCATTTTCAAATCTCCGTCCATTTTATATGTTTACAATATATCATATATCACTTCTTCACAAAAGAATAGAACAGGCATTTCTTAAATCTCAATAAACTCACTACTAATA
Organism: uncultured Lachnospiraceae bacterium; assembly: GCA_946183625.1. Classification (GTDB taxonomy): domain Bacteria; phylum Bacillota; class Clostridia; order Lachnospirales; family Lachnospiraceae; genus Eubacterium_Q. Next base: position 16,895 of record CAMHCL010000020.1, on the reverse strand, counting down.
TTTCTAATTTTCTCCGGAGTATTTTTTTCTCCTATTACTACGACTTTCTTTTGTAACTTCTTAGCACTTTCTACCACATCTGCATAACCGCCATCCGAAGAAACAATAACAACAATGTCTATGTTTTTGTTATTATTTAATGTCTTATTAACATCCTTTTTTATTTTATTATCTACTTTATTCTTGGATGGTCCACCACACAATCTGATATCCTTTAATAGGTTATCTTTCTTCGCTTTATCGCTCCATTTTTTTGTTCTTGTATCTTTCTGTAGTCCATATACTCTAGAATCATCAATTTCTCCAACTTTTTTTACAGCATTCACTATCTTCGGATACTTCTTTGCCGAAACATTCTCTCCATCAATAAATAACATCATTTTTTTCTTTTTTTTCATAATAAAAACCTCCTTAAAAAAAATCGCCAATATAAACAACTAAACAAATCATCATTGAATGAGTAACTTATACCATTCAACGATTATACTGAAATGTCGCATCCCTCTTAGTGGACTGCACTTCAATATTAAAACTTGCACGTGTTCATATTAGCGTTAATAAACAAGCCGAACGAGATTTTACTAGACCAATCAAGCAGTTGGTAAAAAGCAAAATCGAATATCGTCCTCACACCACCATTCACATTTAATAATTGTAAATAGCTGAATCATATTTAATTAAATTCAAAATAGCATATTTTCTACTAATTCACAAGCATGTTTCCCAATCTAAGCAACACTGCCATCAACCAATTCATCAGAACTATGAATCCGAAAATACATAATCCTATTGGATAGCCCCAATTCAGGAAGCCGTACCAATCATTTGTATCCGGCCACACACCTATTCCGTTGATCAGTATATTTGCCAGGTAGCAAATGCCATATATAAGCGCAAAGCTTGCTGAGTAAAATGTATATCGGAAAGGAATTTTATTTCCTTTACTTTCTGGAATATCTAGAAGCACGAATTCTACCATGGCGGTAAGTGGCAGGATCAGATGAAACCACAGATTTCCGCCCTCATATAGATTTAGGGTTGGATACATCGGAGCCAGGAAAGCAGCTATCACGATAAATGTGAGGCCTACTGCCGAAGTGGCCATCAGCTTTAGAACAATAGGAAATTCTTTCTTTATGAAATAGAATACAATATAGGCAATAGCGGCCACTGCACATAATTCATTTGAGAGAACTGTGAAGAACTTGAAATTTTGAAACCCTGATGCTGTAAGTCCAGCTCCATCGCCCTTAAAAGTGAACATCATATACGTTCCGATTATTCCAAATATTATGATCAATATGTTCATTATCAGGCTGATAATTTTCTTCATTTATTGCTCTCCTCATTCCACATACAGCCTAACCCTTGCTGGCTTTTTCTATCGATATCATTTTAACCAGATCATTTTTCGGTATTGGCTTTGAGAAATAATATCCCTGCAGATAATCAACCTTCAGTCTCTCAAGAAGTTTTATCTGCTCCAGAGTCTCAACGCCCTCTACCTGAATCTTGAGTTTCATCTGCTGGATCATTCGTACTGTGTTTTCAAGGATAGTCATTCCGAGCTCATTCTTCTCAGCAGCCCACAGTATGCTCTTATCAATCTTTATAACATCAAAATCAAGCGAGAAGATAGAATTAACATTTGAATAACCGGTTCCATAATCATCCATGGAGAACATGAAACCTTCCTTCTTCAGTCTTGAAATGATATTCTTGAAGATCTCATAATCGTCCGCTGCCAGGGATTCTGTTATCTCAAAGTTAATGCTCTTCTTTCTAACTCCATACTTGTTAACTATCGCTATTGTATCTTCAACAAATCCAGGTCTCATGCAGTGTATTACAGACAGATTCACATTTACATTGCTCATGCCATATTTGGCTGGTATTCCTGATTTGATGAATTTACATACATCCTCAAGTACGAAATTGTCGATATCATCTATCAGTCCACTCTGCTCTGCTACCGGAATAAATTCATCCGGATACAGATTGCCCAGCTCCTTATCGTGAATTCGAATAAGTGCCTCTGCACCGTGGAGAGTTCCATTCAGATTATAGGTTGGCTGGTAATATACTTCATAGCTGTTCTCTGAGAATCCTCTTGAGAGAGCTTCCTCTATGCTCTGCTTTCTCATGATAAATCCGAGGTCATCATCTCTGAGAACCCTCTTCTCGTCTCTGTTCAGTTCAATTCGGTCCAGCATGTAGAAGAGATCTGACGCACCCTTTATCTGACTTGGAACATCTGCAACCATAACCGTTGCATTTAACATTACGCTGAAGTCCTTATATTCCCAGGCTTCGTCAAAGCGTTTAAGGATACTGTCTGCCAGTTCATCCGCCTTGTCACACATTTCATCATGTAGTGAAAGAACAACCGTTGCCCGATCAGGAACGTAGACATAGTAGCGTTTTACTACTGACTTGATGTAATCAGAGATCATGTCTATTATCACGTTGTTTTCTCTGCTGTCTACCAGTCTGTTGATTATGTCATGATTATTAATGTGGATTACTATAAGGCTGAGCTTTCTCCTATGCATCAGGTAGCCTTCCATGTCCAGATTAAGGGCCGCCCTGTTATAAAATGTAGTGCCTGAATATAGACGTTCGTCTTCATTTTCTACTGCAACCATTGCTCCGGAGAGACCCATGACTTCTGTAAGGACTTCAATTCTCAGATGCTCATTTACCAGCTGCGCAACTACACCCAGTGCTACCATTAATACAAAGAATAGCAAAGCCTTCTTCCTTCTTCGGGATATGACTCTCCAGGAATTGAAGAGAACCACGATGGCCAGCACATAATAAAACACCGCTGCAAGGTATATGAAAGCAAGGCCCTTTCCGCGATGATATATGTAGCCATCAAAATGCCACACGAAATTCGTCAGCGGATTAGTCAGCGTCATAAGTTCTGTTATCAGCATTGGAAGAGCTGTAAGAATTACCCTCTTACTGGAAAAACGTGTCGATACAAAACTGATATTTGAGACATAGTAAAAGAACAGCGGACACAGTAATGTGTGCGTCGCAAAATAGACATACTTACTTATCGGGATAACAATAGCAGCCTTTTCAACCAGGGACGGATTCGCCCCGAAAACGCCATTGATTATCTCGTTCATTGAATTGATTGCAAGGAATATATATATTGTTAAAAATATCTTGTTCTGAGCCTTATCAGTACGCCCACTGATAAATGTATATATGATATTTACTATACATATGAGGCATGCTGATAATCCAACTCCGAACGAAAACGAATAATCTAACATAAACCCCTCTTAGGCCTTCTCCGCCTTAGGTCCAGCCTCTTTCTTTCCACAATATACAACCTTAATAAGTACAAGTACGAGTACCATCATGGCAACACCTATTGCCAATGATATCCATGAATTCTTAATAAATCCCGCAAAAATATAAGCCACAAAAGACACCGCGGCGGCCGTCATAGCATACGGCAGCTGTGTAGAAACGTGGTTAATATGTACGCATTCAGCACCTGCTGATGACATGATAGTTGTATCTGAAATAGGTGAGCAGTGGTCACCACAAACTGCACCTGCCATACATGCTGAGATAGATATGATCATCAGCTTGTAATCTGAATTCTGGAAGCAGTTAACAACGATAGGAATCAAGATACCAAATGTACCCCATGATGTTCCTGTTGAAAATGACAGTCCGATAGCGATCAGGAAGATGATACTAGGCAGGAAACTCTGGAAACCTGCTGCCTTTTCCTGAACCACCATAGCTACATAGTCTGCTGCTCCAAGGCTGTCTGTCATAGCCTTAAGTGACCATGCAAAAGTAAGGATCAGGATTGCTGGAACCATCTGCTTGAATCCGCCTGGAAGACATTTCATACAATCGTCAAATGTAATGACTCTGCGGATCAGATAATAAATAATTGTGATCACGAGTGCCACTGATGATCCGAGTACAAGTCCAACTGATGCATCGCTGTTTGCAAATGAATCTATAAATGTTTCTCCATCGAAGAAACCACCTGTGTATATCATTCCAATAGTACATGAAACTATAAGCAGGATTATAGGAATGAGCATATCTATAACCTTGCCATTGTGATTTACTTCAAGAGATTCATCCTCTTTACCTACGAACTCTTTACCCTTCCAGTACTCATCCAGCAGGGCTTCTTTCTCGTATCTGGTCATAGGTCCATAAGATATCTTCATCTTAACGATCAAGACCATCATAATTATTGTAAGGATTGCGTAGAAGTTGTAAGGGATAGCCTTCAGGAAGAGGCTCATGCCATTCTCACCCTCTACAAATCCGGATACTGCTGCAGCCCATGATGATATAGGGGCTATAATACATACCGGTGCAGCTGTTGCATCTATCAGATATGCCAGCTTCTCACGGCTTATCTTCTCCTTATCTGTTACAGGTCTCATAACAGAACCAACTGTAAGACAGTTGAAATAATCATCTATGAATATCAGAACTCCCAGGAGGATGGTAGCCAGCTGTGCTGCTCCCGGATCCTTAATATGCTTGGATGCCCAGCGTCCAAATGCAAGGGATCCGCCAGTCTTGTTCATAAGCTGAACCATCATTCCGAGAATAACGAGGAATACCAGAATACCTACATTCCATGAATCGGAAAGAACTGATACGATTCCATCTGAAAATATATGATTAATTGTCTTCTCCGGATTAAATCTTGACCAGAAAAGCGCACCTGTCAGGATACCAACAAAAAGCGAACTATATACTTCCTTGGTGATCAACGCAAGAATTATCGCTATAAGAGAAGGAACCAGAGTCCAGAAAGTATTCTCGATCTGACAGCCTTTAACGTAGAAAAGGAAAAAACAACTGAAATAAACTACAAGTAGAACTATTGCAGAAATCGCAAGCCTCTTATTTTTAGACATATTCAAATACCCCTTTATAATTTTTCATAAACCCCATATATAAATATATCACTAACTCTTAATCAGCGCTATATGTCCCCGCTATCTTACCATAAGAAATAACATTTCCATACTCAGCTTCAGGTCCCGAATTCAGTTCTGAAACTATGTTATCAATCTTCGCGCCGCTTGCATCAAGTCTCTCGGATACCTCATAAGGATCGCCCCTAAGAGCGAATACATAAACCTCATAACTATGCGTTCCCTGAGGAGGATATGGTCCCACATACTGATCTGTAGAATTTGTATACTGACCGGATTTAAGTTCCGTGATATCAGCAACTGTGTACATATGAAGCCAGTCAGAGCCATCCGGATCCACCATTACTATGGCATACTTCGTTGCTCCTTCCACTGGTACCCATTTGAGATGAGGCGATACATTTCCATGATTCTTACCTGTCTCCTGAGCCCAGGTCCCATCACTTCCGAGGCTTTCTGATTCAACTGTAAATGTCTGGAGCTTATCCATACCGAACTCCTTCGTATACTGGTTCACCGCTACGTAGTAATTCGCGAACAGCGCAGTTCCGGTAATGAAGAGCGATACTGCTATTCCTATAGCAGAAATCCTCTTTGCTCTTATATCCTTGCTTTTAGTCATAAACAACTTAAGCCATCTTACGATAAAAACTATCTCTGTGAGAAATGCCAGCAGAGCAACTATCGTAAGACATTTTTGAGCTAATACGTACCCGTTCATTTAAAATCCCTATTCTCCCTTCTCCTTAGGATACTGAACTCCAAGGTCATCAAGAACCTTGCAAACCTTGTCATACCAGCCCTGCTTGAAGAATACACAGGAATCCAGATCCTTGTCCATGATATCGCCTGTCATTGCAGCTATACCACGGCAGCCACCTGCACAACGATTTCTGTATTCGCACTCTGCACAATCCTTGTGCTTCTCGAAATATGTTCTAAGACGTGTGTCGATGAAATCCATGTAGGAAGAATCATTAAGTGCCTCTACCAGTGTCATATCATGAATGCTTGGGAAATGTGATCTTCCATTCTCAACGCTTCCCATAATGATACATGGAACTATAAATCCATCAGGAGTGATGTACATATAATTTCTCGCATGTCCACAGAGACAATAATTGTCGCAATCGTTCTTCTCAAGTCTCTTTGCATTCGGAATAATAGCCTTCTTCTCGCCTACGTTCATAAATGTACCGGACAGCATCAATCTAAGCGGCTCGCCATCTTCGTAGAACTGAGGGATATAGTTCAGATAGAACTCGAGCTCCTGCTCCATAGTGATCATATAATCGCGGATATTTACGCCCTCGCCCTCGTCACGTATACGATTGACCTTAAGTGTTTTACAACCCAGGTCACCAAGAAGCTTAACGCTTTCTCTGAACACATCTAGATTATCCTTATGGAGACAGTATTCTGCACCTGTTGGGAAACCATGCTCACGGCACAGCTCAAATGCTCTGATAACGGCCTTCTCTACTCCAGGAATGCCACGGAGCCAGTCATGAATTCCGATACCATCAAAACTCATATTAAATTCAGGATGGATGCCACGATCCTCAAATTTCTTCAGCAGATTCTCGTTTACCATGAGTCCATTACTCATGATAGTACTGATGTGAATACCATTTTCCAGAAGTCTGTCCACTATATCGAAGAAGTCTCTTCTGACAAGAGCTTCACCACCTGTAAGCGATACATTTAACACTCCAGCTGCTCCCATCTGGTCAGCGATATTCAGGCACTCTTCAAGAGTTGGTTCGCCAATCTCGCCAGTTGGTGCTGACATATAGCAATGAAGGCATCTGCAGTTACAGTTACCTGTGATTGACCAGTGAATAGACTGAAGCAGTCTGTTGTTATATCTCTTGTACTGCTGCTCCTCGGAAAGAGGTTTCGGAGACTCACATTTCTCCATAATTCCAGCTTTCACCATCTGCTCCAAACCCTTCTTCTGTTCGCTAGTAATAAGCGGACTGTTCTCAAAGAGCAGACTTCCCATATCCTTTATCGCATGATAAATCTCAGGCTGTACAAATCCAAGCTGGCCTGTTCCCTTCTGAACTATTCCTGTAGGAAGCTTCTCCCATCCTCTAAGTAAGATATCATCCTTTAAGCAGTAATACATAGTCTCTCCTTTCATTAAAACATATCGTAATCGACATATAACAATATTTTAGTCTATTTACATACTTATAACAACCAAAATGTCGGTCAAATGTATGTTGAATAATTCTCTGGTTCTTATTACAATAGAATTATCCAATTCGTATGGAGGTATTATTATGGGGAATGAACGTATGGGCGGGCCGGAAATGGCCGCTGTTATGAAGAAAAAAGAACGTCTTGTAGGTATAATAATGGCTGTGATCATGTCAGCTGTAATGGGTCTTTTATTTGCATTTCTTGCTTTAAAGAGTGCTAATCCAGAGGCAGTGAAATCTATGCCGCCTGCACCAGTAATATACATTTCAAATGTACTAGAAGCTGTGATTGTCGGTCTTTTGGTCACTATTTTACTTCCGCTAATGAAGCTCGGACACATGATGTGTGCAAAGTTCCATGCTGAACCACCATCAATTAAGTTTACCCTGATAAATTCAATTCCTTTCGCAGTGATCAACGCTGTTATCTGCAGCGCAGTATGCAGCTTCATCGGAATAGCAACATCTTATTCGCACATGCCAGATGGAAAGCCACCTCTCTTTATCATGTGGTTCGCCAACTGGCTGAGATCACTTCCGCTGGCTATCGTCCTGGGCTATGTCCTGGCGATACTGATATCGCCGATCGTTGTCAAGGCTATTGGTCTGTCGCGTCCAGATTGAGTTTTGGTGATGCGTAATATCTGTACCCTTTTTCCTTGCAGTACTCATTGATCTCTCGTATCAGTTTTTTGTCGGTGGTGTACTCCAGCAGATAGACATCCTTGCCGGCAGACTTTACATTTGACAGGTACTCCTGGAAATATTCTCTTTCTGACTTTTCCTGGGTTGAGAATTTGTCGCCATCCCACAGGATTTTGCTGAATACGGTTTCCTGGTTCACAGCGTCGATCACGTCCAGTGTATTGTAGCGGTTCAGATATTCTGTAACATAGACATCACCGCCATTTATCGATACATACATTCCGTATTCTTTGAAGGATTTCAGGATATATGTGATGCCTTCGAATACACCCTCATTCTGATAATGATAATATACATCCAGATTATCTACGAATAATCCGTCAACGCCTTTATCTACAAGGCTTTTTGCTATGTCCGCTGTTATGAATTCCTGCCACTCTTTCTGGGATACGTCGACCCATCTCTCATCTTCCCAATTCTCATACACGTCCAGTGTATACTTCTCATAATCCTTATAATATGGACGATAGTTCTCGAGGGCACCTACATTTATATAGCTATATACTGTGTGGCCTTCGGATTTAAGTTCCTCGATCTGCTGCTTGGAGAAGGACTGTCCTTCCAGAACGATGATCTTGTATTTCTTCATGTATTCCATATCTTCAGGTTCTGCCCCGAGGAATACGCCATATTCGTATTGAGTCGTGTCCGGCCCGGTGTTTCGGCTTTTCCTATACAGCATAACAAATGCAGCTGCCACCAGGGCAACTGCAAATACCACAATTATCGTAATTATTACTCCGATGCGTTTTCTATCCTTCGCTTTCTTCGATACATTTAACATATACTCGTTCCTGCTTTATCTTAAGATATTTAAAACTAGTTCCACCAGCAACAACAATCCTCGTCCAGTTCCAAAGGTGTCAGGTTCTTGTAATATGTAACGAATCTGACTCTTCCAAGTATCAGCGCCAGGTTGTTGAATTCTGCATTGTCTACCAGCATATAGTACGGTTTATCTCCTAGATAATAATGCAGGATATATACATGAGGATAATCTGTCACCTTAACAACATCCGGATTTTCCGCTTTCTGCCAATCTATATTTCTATTCCAATCAACAGGCTGTTTTTCTCTGGATGATAAAACAATTTCTTTATAAACTGTACCATTTAAATCCGCCACCTTGACATAGCAGCGAAATATCAGCTTAATATAATCAGAATCAAAACCTGTATTTTCTTCATCTATTTTAATTAATGTGCTATCTATTGCCAATACTTCAGCGAAGCTGGCTCTTCCTGATCTGATACAATCGAGGAACATCTCTTTAGCTTTTTTATCTTTCACCTTTAGCTTCACAAGGTTAGGAGAATCTGCGATTGCCGGATTCAGTGTGACAAATCTGAGACTTGTAATGCTAGGACGTCTGGAGTCCCGCTCTCTTTCATGCATTCTTCTTTCGTCATATAATCTCTGACGCTCTTTGCCTTCTTCCCAATATGCTTTCGCCTTACTGAACAAACCCATTTCATTATCCTCCTAGCTCTTTATTGTACCTAGCAATAAGAGTATAACACAGAACTACTCAGATTCAATGTTACTATAAGTAATAAGCAGATGTTCTTAATTTTGATTTTTACGACTGTCTATCAGAAACATCTTCAATGTTTTTGTTATCTACATTCATTCTATTTTTTAACCTTCACAATAATTTTATTTTTCAGTTTATTCCATACTCTTGCCAAGTAAAATGATGCTACGATCAATACAATGCCAATCTGTTATCTTTTAGTACCATCCCAATACCTCAAGGCATCAAAAAAGCTCGCGATGTGCCCAATTTAGGGCTTCTGCGAGCTCTTGTTTACTATAGGAGTTCAATCGTTCCAGGCGGCTTGGATGTAAGATCATACATTACTCTGTTTACGCCCTTAACCTCATTGATGATCCTATTCATACATTTCTGAAGAACCTCAAAAGGTATATCACAGCAGTCAGCTGTCATGAAATCTGATGTGTTGACTGCACGTAGTACGACAGCGTAGTCAAATGTTCTGAAATCGCCCATGACTCCAACTGAACGAAGGTTTGAGAGAGCTGCAAAATACTGATTTGGCGGATTGTGGATCTTGCCATCTCTGACAGCAGCATCTACTTCCTCTCTATATATCGCGTCTGCTTCCTGTACTATACGAACCTTATCTGGTGTGATCTCATCTATAATACGAACTCCAAGTCCCGGTCCAGGGAATGGCTGACGGAATACCAGATAATCAGGAATTCCCAGCTCAAGACCACACTTGCGAACCTCATCCTTGAAGAGCATTCTGAGCGGTTCAACGATATCCTTGAAATCAACATGATCAGGGAGTCCACCAACATTATGATGTGACTTAATAACTGCTGAATCACCAAGGCCGGACTCTATAACATCAGGATAGATGGTTCCCTGTGCAAGGAAATCCACTGTGCCAATCTTCTTGGCTTCTTCCTCAAAAACTCTGATGAATTCTTCACCGATTATATGTCTCTTCTTCTCAGGGTCTGTTACTCCGGCAAGCTTCTCATAGAATCTGTGCTGAGCATTTACTCTGATAAAGTTTAATTCATAATTACCCTTAGGTCCGAAGATAGCCTCAACCTCATCTCCCTCATCCTTGCGAAGAAGACCATGGTCTACGAATACACAAGTCAGCTGCTTTCCCACAGCCTTTGACAGAAGCACTGCTGCTACAGATGAATCAACACCACCTGAAAGAGCACACAGAACCTTGCCATCGCCAATCTTTTCTCTAAGTTCCTCTACTGCAGTTTCAACAAAGGAATCCATCTTCCAACAGCCACTGCAGCCGCATACATTAATTACAAAATTGCGTAAGATGAATGATCCATGTTCTGTATGATTTACTTCCGGATGGAACTGAACTGCGTAGAAGCCCTTCTCAGCATTCTCCATTCCTGCCACAGGACAATCATCCGTATTAGCAGTAACAACAAATCCTTCTGGAGCTTCTGCTATATAATCTGTATGACTCATCCATGATGAAAGCTTATTTGGAATGCCACTAAACAGTTTGGATTTACCTATGATGTTAGTCTTTGTTCTACCATATTCACTAACAGGGGCAGTAGCAACCTTTCCACCTAGCAAATGTGCCATAAGCTGTGCACCATAGCAGATACCAAGGACAGGAACACCGAGGTCAAATATTTCCTTACTGTAAGAAGGTGATGTCTCCAGGAACACACTGTTAGGACCACCTGTAAAAATAATTCCCTTCGGATTCATAGCCTTCAGCTCTTCCAGAGGTATGGTATATGGATGAACTTCTGCATATACATTGCATTCTCTAACTCTTCTGGCAATCAGCTGATTATACTGTCCACCAAAATCCAGGACTACTATTAATTCCTTATCCTTCATATTATTCTCCTTCAATTACCTTTATACCAGCTTGTAACTGATCATCATCCTCAACTTCGAGAACTTTGAGTTTCATATGTTCTTCTGATATCTCTGCCTTAACATCAGGTTCAATACCATATGTATGAATATCTCTGCCTGATGGCAGGAAATATTTTGCAATAGTAATCTTGATTGCAGAACCATCACTGAGTGGAATTATATTCTGAACGATACCCTTTCCATATGTCTGTTCACCAACTATAGTTCCTCTGCCGTAATCCTGCATACAACCTGCGAAGATTTCAGATGCACTGGCACTGTTTCCATTTACCAGAACTACCATTGGGATTCCATCAATTGCATGTCCATCAGAACATATGTAATTGTCCATAACCACATCATTCTTGTCCTTCGTCTCTACCAATAGTCCCGGAGTCTGGCAATTATCAGCCAGTTCACTATCTCCAATTATATAATCGAGCATGATCAGAACAGCCTTAAGACTTCCACCTGGGTTGCCCCTAAGGTCCATTATGATGCCGTCAACATTCTTGCCCTCTATCTCATCTAACTGTTCCTTGAACTGGTCAGGTGTATTCTCAGCAAAATTGCTGATATCCATATAAGCTATATTTGTACCCTCGAGCATTTCATAAGCAACAGATTCTTCCTCATATATAGCTCTGGTGATATCAACTTCTATAAAATCATTAATACTTTCACGATAGACTTTGAGATGAACGACCGTACCCTCTTCACCTCTCATCTTACTTACAGCCTCTTCCAGGGTTGTTTCAGTTGTAAGTTCGAAATCGTCAATCTGTACGATCACATCTTCCGCTTCCAGACCAGCCTTCTCAGCACCACTGTCCTTCTTCGGCTCAACTATAAAAATAGTATTATCTTCTTTGCTCTTTGAAACAACAGCACCTATTCCGGCAAATGTTCCAGATTCAGATATCTGCTTCTGCTTAAACTCTTCAGGTGTATAGTACACCGAATACGGATCATCCAGTCCCTTCATTAAGCCGTCATAATAAGCCTCATCTCTCTTTTCAGAATCCTGATCGAAATAGAAATATTTATCCAATATTCCCTCAATCTCAGCAGTTTTCTTCCTGGTTTCCTTGCTGTTTTCATCGAATTTTTTCTGACTCTTCTCAGCATCAGTTGTTGTTGAAGTCTGTGTCCCACCTGGTACAGACTCACTTGTTTCTGTGTTTGTGGTGTTATTATCCTTACCAGCACCACATCCGGTCAGCAGCCCCATTACCATGAGTCCTGCTACCATCTTATAGCACATACGTGCCTTTCTGTTGTACATTTTACGTCATCTCCCATTTATAAAAGAAGTAAACTGTCCACCGGTGAAATGTATCATCTCCGGTGAACAGTTAGATTCGTATTATTCCGTATTGGAACTCTGTTGTTCAGTTGTACTTTCCTCTGTTGTCGGCTCTTCAGGAGTCTCAGGAGCAGGAGTATTTCCTCCCGATTCTGAACCACTGCCAGCTGGCTGACTGATATTATCATAATATGAAAGAGGATTGACATACTCGCCATCAACTCTGACTGCGAAATGTAAGTGTGGTCCAGTGGATACACCAGTATTTCCTGATAATGCTATTACCTGTCCTGCTGTTACTGACTGACCTACCGCACAATTAAATGATGATAGGTGGAAATAACATGTAGATATACCACTTCCGTGATCGACAATTACGGCATTACCACCATTGCCCAGATATCCAACATAGATAACCTGGCCTGGCGCAACAGCTATAACTTCACTTCCTTCAGGACAAGGTATATCTATACCTCTATGGTATGTGGTTGCACCTGCAGTAGGAGCTTCACGAGGTCCGTAATATGATGATATTTCAGTTCCTGCAGGCATAGGCCACAGGAATTTATCGCCATTATACTGTCTTGCAACTACATTCATGCTGAACAGCTGTGCTCTGTAGCTGGACTCAATCTGTGATATCTGTGCAGTCTGCTGTCTCTCAAGAGCTTCAATAGCAGCAAGTTCTGCTTTTTTACTATCTATTTCCTTCTGATATTCTTTAATCTGCTCTTCTTTTGTTAATGATAACAGTTCAAGTGTATCCTGCTCTTCTTCGTAAGCCAGCTGTAATGTACCAATATCAGAAGTAAGCATCTCAAGAAGAGCTTTTTTGTCGGCTATCAGCTGTCTCTTATCTCTCAAGTCTGTAAGAAGCTGCTCATCATATCTGTCAACAGCCTGAATATACTCCGTTTTATTAACAATATCCGTATAATCTACTGCGTTAAAAAGAGCATCCATATAAGTATAAGTACCATTCTCATACTCACTCTTTATATGGCTTTTAACTTTCTCAACCTGAGCATCTTCTTCAGCTTGTGCCTTTTCAAGACTATCTTGAAGAGCAACCGTTGTATTAGCAGCAATCTGTTTCTTTTCTTCAAGAACATCCAGCTTGTCCTGATATTCAATTATCATGTCATCCAACTCATGTAATAGTTCTATAAAGTCATTCTGATTAGTAAGCATAATATTAAGATTCTGTTGGACTTCTCGTTTTTCTTCCTGAGTCTTATTATATTGCTCTGTCAAACCTGCAATAGCCTCATTATTAAAGATAGTAAGACCATTGTAGTTTATAGTACCGGGAACAACAGTGACCGTACTGGAACCATTTCCTGATGTAGAAGGAGTGCTGCTTTCCCCACTTTCAGTAGTAGTTTCCTGAGTTGTATCTTCTGTACTATCAGAAGGCGAAGCCGTGTCAACATCTTTTTGAATGACTGTTTTTGGTCTTATTTCTGCACCATAGCTAACAGAACCTGACAGGCCAACACCCGCCAGAAGACCTACTATACACATGAGTATTGTATAGTAATGTTTTCTCATACTTTATACCTTTAAATGTTTTCTTGTTGTTATTAATGATCCAAAAAGACCAATTCCAATACCTATAATTATAGTCACCGGCGCAAGAATTCTGAAAATCTGTGCAGAAGTCGCAAACTCAAACAGGCTCTGAAGTATAGTAAAACGGCCTGCTATATAGTTTATGACAGCTTCATACAGAAAATACAGAAGTATAAGCGGTAACACTGACCCCACTAAACCAAGTACAACACCCTCTACCATAAAAGGTGCTCTTACAAAGGAATTTGTTGCACCTATTAACTTCATAATGGCAATTTCTTCTCTTCTGACTGTAATACCTATAGTAATAGTATTGTTTATCAAGAAAATAGATACGAGAAGAAGTATTATGATAATACCAAATGAAGCATAACCCACAAATGCATTAATAGCTGAAATACTATCAGCTGTATATGTAGAACTCTTTACAGTTCTAACACCCTCGATATTCTGAAGAAATTGAACCAGATCCGCCTGCTGACTAACATCTGTAAGAGTTATCTTGTATGAGGCAGAATTCTGGAGAGGATTATCATCACCAAAAGCGGCTCTTGCTGCTTCTGGATCATCATAAGTCTGCTCTGAGAATTCCTTCCATGCTGTCTCAGCATCTATATAATCAAGAGTATTAACTTCTTTCCTAGTTTTGATCTGCTCTCCGATTACATTTATTGCATCCTCTGTGATACCCTCATCGAAGAACACTGATATGGACACGCTACTCTCTATCTTATGAATAGCTCCACGAAAATTAACAATTACGCAGTAAAAAAGGCCAAATATAAACAGACATGCAACTATAGTACCTATTGATGCCAGTGAAAACAGAAGGTTTCTGCGGATATTCTTAAGACCTTGTTTAATGCTATACCACAATGAACTAATCCTCATCTATATAACCACCCTTCTCTACATCGCTGACTATTTCGCCCTTCTTGAGAGTGATAACTCTCTTCTTCATAACATTTACTATTTCCTTGTTATGAGTAACAACTACTACAGTTGTTCCTCTGGCATTTATCTCGTCCAGCAGGTTCATAATGTCCCATGAATTCTTAGGATCCAGATTACCTGTAGGCTCATCAGCAAGGATAATATCAGGCTTATTAACAATAGCTCTTGCCAAGGCTACTCTCTGCTGCTCACCACCGGACAGCTGGTTAGGATAAGACTTAAACTTCTCCTCAAGTCCAACCATTGAGAGAACAGTAGGAACCTGCCTCTTTATATACTTTGTAGGTGTTTCGATAACTCTCTGAGCAAATGCAACATTCTCATATACGGTTCTATCCTTGAGAAGTCGGAAATCCTGAAATACAACACCTATTTTTCTTCTTACGAAAGCAACCTGCTTCTTCTTAATCTGGGAGTAGTCATATCCAGCTATTTCAATCTTGCCCTTTGTAGGTGTGAGCTCTCTGAGAAGGAGTTCGATAAATGTAGTCTTACCGGAACCTGATGTTCCTACAACGAAGACAAATTCACCCTTCTCTATCTCAATGTTGATATCCTTCAAGGCAACTGTGCCTGTAGGATACTTCATTGTGACATCTGTCATCTTAATCATAATTACGTGAGTCCTTTCAACAGCTTAATGGTTTTTCTTAGAAATCCATGCTCTCCATGTACTTCATATATTTAACAACCATAAGCGCTATCTTAAATGTGATGGCATCCTCAAACACTCTCAGATCAAGGCCTGTAGACTTCTCAATCTTATCAAGTCTGTATACAAGAGTATTTCTGTGGATATATAACTGTCTGGATGTCTCTGATACATTCAGGCTGTTTTCAAAGAACTTGTTGATGGTTGTAAGTGTTTCATCATCAAATTCATCAGGAGACTTGCCGTCAAATATCTCCCTTATGAACATGCGGCAAAGAGGTATAGGCAGCTGATAGATAAGTCTGCCGATTCCCAGATTGCTGTATGCAATTATATTCTTGTCACTATAGAAAATCTTACCAACATCAAGGGCCATCTTAGCTTCCTTGTAGGAACGTGATACTTCCTTGATCTCATTTACTATAGTACCGAATGCTACGTGAACAGATATCATAGCCTCTGTGCTGAGCATATCTACTATGATATTTGCTGTCTTGGACAGCTCTTCATATGTATCTGTAGGCTTAACTTCCTTAACAAGGATGATATTCTTCTCGTCTACAGCAGTAATGAAGTCTCTCGTCTTAACTGAGAATATGTTGCGGACTGTTTCCAGTGCATTATTATCCTTCTCAGCCTTTGTCTCTATGATAAATACACATCTCTTTACATCTGTATCGATGTGAAGCTTCTTTGCTCTGTTATATATATCAACCAGAAGCAGATTATCAAGAAGCAGGTTCTTGATGAAGTTATCCTTGTCGGATCTCTCCTTGTATGCAACCAGCAGGCTCTGAAGCTGGAATGCAGCCATCTTACCTACCATGTAGGTACTGTCTGACTCACCCTTAGCCATGATTATGTACTCCAGCTGCTTGTCATCTGTTACCTTGAAGAACTGATAACCCAGCAGTGACTGACTCTCTGCTGCTGATTCAGCAAATGCTATAACTGCATCCTCATAATCCATAGGGTTGTCATCACAGGTTTTTGCAAGAAGTCTGCCCTCAACCTCCATAACTATAAGATCAGTTTTGGTTATAGCTTTAATCCCATCAATAGTTTCTTGTAGTATCTGATTTGATATCATATGTCATACGCTCCTGTTCTCATATCCCCTTACTTCTCCACATATATCCTTTGGGCATACCAAAAAAACTGTCACCCGGAC
>CAMHCL010000019.1 GCA_946183625.1 uncultured Lachnospiraceae bacterium | reverse complement strand
GATGATCTGCTCACGTCTCTCACGCTCAGCCTTCATCTGCTTCTCCATTGATTCCTGGATAGCTGCAGGTGGCATGATGTTCTTCAGCTCTACACGGTTAACCTTGATTCCCCAAGGATCTGTAGCTTCATCAAGTGTAGCTCTCATCTTGGAGTTGATAGTCTCACGTGATGTAAGTGTCTGGTCAAGCTCCAGATCACCAATGATATTTCTAAGAGTTGTTGCTGTCAGGTTCTCGATAGCAGCAAGTGGATTCTCAACACCATAGCAATAAAGCTTAGGATCTGTAATCTGGAAGAAAAGAACTGTGTCGATTCTCATTGTTACATTATCCTTTGTGATAACTGGCTGTGGTGGGAAATCTGCTACCTGTTCCTTAAGGGATACCTTGCGGGCAACCTTATCGATTACAGGTATCATGAGGTGTAATCCAACTCCCCATGTTGCTGTATATGTACCGAGACGCTCGATAACATATGCATTTGCCTGTCTTACTACTCTCAGAGAACTGCAGAGCAGGCAAACAAAGATCAATAACAAAATTCCAATTAATACTGGCATAATACTTAAAACCTCCTACATTTAATACATTTGAAAAATACATATAACAAAGGTTGATCAACCCTCTGTTTCAGCTATAACAAAAAGCTTCGTGCCTTCAATCTTCTGAATCCTGACATATGCTCCCTCAGGGATCACGCTGCCATCTTCAGAAACCGCTCTCCACTCAACATCGCCCATCTTCAACATGCCCGTTCCGGCATCATTATCAATGGTGGTTCGGACCTTCTCAATCCTGCCTATATAGGACTCAGCATTGGTCTTAACGCTTCCGACCTTGAGATACTTCTTAGCTATAGGCCTCATTGCCACCAGCATAACGGTGGAAATGACCACAAACAGAAGCACCTGAAGCCACAGCTTCGCACCAAGGAATGCCGCTATCGCAGCAGCTAAAGCACCCACTGTGAACCATATAGATGTTAGTCCCAGAGATATCATCTCTGTAACCAGAGTAAATACGGCTATGACAATCCACATAATTCCGTAGCTCATACATTCCCCTTCTTTCTTTATAAATACCTGCTTTCAATAAGCATATTGAAAGAACACCTTTGACAAATAATATACCAAAAATTCATCACATTTAAAATAGTATTTTACTCTTTATAATCATACTTATAATAATTGCCTTCATAATTATAGAGAAACCTTCTCTTATAGCAGTAGATCATGTTTGGAATTGCGGTAATAATGATGTATCCGGCAAGTATCAGCATGATGGTAGTAACAATATCCGTGTACAGAAAATACCAGTAATTGATATTAATAGGTTCAAACAGGATGATACTCCTTATCACCCATACTATCTCAGTCGATCTGTAAAATCTATAAAAATCCCATATGCCAATAAGTTCGTGGCGGTAATACAGATATATCGCCGCATTTGATAGAAGGATGATCTGATAAATGACCGGGCTGAACTGCTTAAAACGACTGAACAGCCTTCTGCCAATCAACAATGCTATAAATCCCACAAAAAGAAGCACCCCGAACTTCTTGCCGAAATCATCCCCATTCCACCAGCTATACACAACAAAATATGTAAAAATAAGAGCTAACGCGTTGAAAATAATAAGGATCATGGAGAATTTTCTTGCAAGGAAGTCATAATACTTCATTCCCAATTCTTTTCCGCCCGGCGTATAAGCCTTATTCGGGATATATCCACTTCTGACCTGATCTAATTGATATTGAAATTTGTTAGTTTCCATTTTCGCCCCTGTGTCACTTGTTCTCTATGTAAAATGTACTGCAAACCCATACATTCTAAATCGACATTATAATCCTTCCCCCAAAAAAATCCAACAAAAAAGCACCCAACCCAACAGCTAAGTGCTCGTCAATTGCAGCCTCTCCACGAATTCCTTCGGCCCGGCCTTTTATGAACCGGAGCTTCATACGACTTTCCACCGTCCCAGACCTCAGGACACGAGGCCGTCCGGCAGATCGTCGTCTTAACTCCTTATTGGTTATTTATATGAATCTTGCCAGATTACTCTGTCATAGCCTTCATGTCATTTGCTACACTCTCGTCAAGTGCAAGCGAATCGTGAACTTCACCGGCATCATCGATAAGGAATCCTGTTCCATCCTCGTAGAAATGATATCCAAAAGTCTTATCCTCAACCTTGAGAGATATATACTCTCTTCCATCATCAAGTGTAGCTTCTTCTGTAGTCATCTCGCCATACCAGATCTTATCTCCGATCTGTACGATTGCTACAGGAACACCTGAGCTCTTAAAGAGTGCTAAGTTCATATCACTCTTCCCATCATGTGAGTAGAGGCCACCCATGTATACTACGGCGTTATCTGCAGGATCTACAGCGCTGATTGCTACTGGATCCCAGCCTTCGTCCTGGTACTTTGTGATCGCCAGGCCGTTGGCTGCAACATATTCAGCTATAAGGGTTCCTCTGGAAGCGTTCCTCTGCTCCATATCACTTGCGGCTGTGAAGTAAGCATCGGCCTTGTCACCGAAGATTTCCTTAACGCTATCATCAAAACCTGCACCGCTTTCAACTTCGTCGAAGCTTGTAACAGTGTAAGTTTCGTCATCATTTTTCTTAAGGTGCATCATACCTGGATAAGATCCACCTGCTTTTGTCTTAAGTGTATCACCCTCAAGGTCATATATATAAATCTCGAAATCGCCTAAAACCTTTACGTCTTCCGGATCCTTATCATCTACATCGATGATGGTTCCGGCTGGTATAGCAACTGCTCCCTCTGGATAATCCGCTGCCTTCGTCAGCATATATTCATACACTGCCTTTTCAATGGTATCCACTCCGTTGTACTCATACTTAGGAAGCTCAGCAGCTGCTTCTGAATCAGAAGCTGTATCCGCCTCGGTAGCCGCCTCGGTTGTAACCTCTTCTGTAGTCGCCTCTGTCACGGCTTCTGTTGTTGCCGCTGTAGTGGCCTCTGTAGTCTCTGTCTTGTCACTACAACCTGTTAACATTATTGCAAATGTTGCTACCATAAATGCTGCTAATGCGATTCTTCTCATTTTCATTGTCCCTCTCTCTCTTTTTTCATGTATTAAATTTTAATTCGTTTCGGAAAGTTTATTTCTCTGTCGCCTTCCATTATATGTACAATACACGAAAGAAATGTCGACACATTTTACATAATATTTTTTGACACACAAAACCCCGGCCAGATTTCTCATAGCCGGGGTTCAGACTCATTATCAAATGTACTATATAATTTATTCTCAGATTAGTGATCTCTATAGTAGTTGATCAGGCATCCACTGGTGATGATAGTACGTTCATCATCTGTAAGCTCGCCGAGCTTCAGAGATATCTCCTTCATGCCCTTGTTAACGATATAAGCCTTGATCACTTCAGCCTTCTCCTCAACAGCCTTACGAACATCAGGAACAAATACGTAGTCGCCGTTCTCAAAGCCGTATGGATTCTCAGGAGCTGAACCATCTATACCAACTGGATTTGCTGCATCACCAACAACTGACTCATCCATGATGAATGGAAGCATTCCCCAGTTGATGAGGTTTGAACGATATCTCTTAGTTGCATACTCACGAGCAATGTTAGCCCATCCACCAAGTACCTTCTGGCAGGATGCAGCCTGCTCACGAGCAGAACCATCACCAGGCTTAACTGCATAGATAGTGCTTCCGAAGCCAGTGTTCTTATGATTTACGCCATTGAACTTCTCTTTGATCACAGGCATAACTTCCTTGATCTCAGGATAAACCTCACAAGGATGTCCGCCCTCTTCACGAACCGCCTCCAGCTTGTGGAATTCCTTAGCACGTCCGACATATTCAGGATCCTTACGCGACAGAGTAAATTCAGCAAGTCCTATAGGATTTGATCTGAAGGATGAAGTCTCACCTGAAGGAATGAGCTCATCTGTTGTTGTTACAGGATCAGTGATAACTGAACAAACCTTGAGAAGAAGATTCTCTGTAAGTTCAGGCATACCAGGCCATGGCTTGATATTTGGTCCCTGCTTAAGTTCTTCCTCAGGCTTTGCATTTCCCCATCCATTATAAACTCTGTTCTCATAGATGGACTTATCGAAGAAATACTTAGGTCCTGTATACTCAACATCAATATCTGTAGCTGGTGTAAGGAAGCCCTTGTTAACAGCTGTAGCTGCGATTGAACGAGCATCCATAAGAGCAACAGAACTGATCTGACCATTCTGTATCTTGGAACCCTCTCTGTTAGGGAAGTTACGTGTTGAATGTCTGATTGACAGAGCATTGTTAGCAGGTGTATCTCCGGCACCGAAGCAAGGTCCGCAGAATGCTGTCTTGATGATAGCACCTGTCTTCATGATATCAGCTGCACGGCCGTTATTAACCAGTTCCATCATAACAGGCATACTTGCAGGATATACATCAAGAGTAAACTCGTCATTTCCGATATATGAACCCTTCAGGATATCAGCTGCATCACAGATGTTCTCAAATCCACCACCTGCACAGCCGGCGATGATTCCCTGTTCTACATAGAGCTTGCCATCGCGGATCTTGTCAGTAAGCTTGAATTCTACATCACCTGTAAGCTGCTTGCGTCCCTGCTCCTCGCAGTCGTGAAGTATATCCTCAAGATTTGCATTTAACTCTTCTATAGTAAATGTATTTGATGGGTGGAATGGTAATGCGATCATTGGACGAATCTTTGAGAGATCCACATAAACCACGCCATCATAGTAAGCAACATCAGCTGGGTTGAGTTCCTTATAAGCTTCTGGTCTGTAATGAGTCTCGAACCAATCCTTTGTATTGTCATCAGTCTTCCAGATAGATGACAGACATGTTGTCTCAGTTGTCATTACATCGATACCGATACGGAAATCAGATGACAGCTTGTCAACGCCAGGTCCTACGAACTCCATTACACTGTTCTTAACGTATCCATTCTTAAATGTAGCGCCGATAAGAGCCAGAGCTACGTCCTGAGGACCAACTCCCTTAGTTACTTCACCATCAAGATAGATAGCGATAACCTTTGGAGACTTTACATCATAGGTTCTTCCCAGAAGCTGCTTAGCCAGCTCTCCACCGCCTTCGCCGATTGCCATTGTTCCCAGTGCACCATAACGTGTATGGCTGTCAGAACCAAGGATCATAGCTCCGCATTCAGCCAGCTCTTCGCGGGCATACTGATGGATAACTGCCTGATGAGGAGGAACATAGATTCCACCGTACTTCTTAGCAGCAGAAAGACCAAACATGTGGTCGTCCTCATTTATAGTACCGCCAACAGCACAGAGTGAGTTATGGCAGTTTGTAAGCACATAAGGTATTGGGAACTTCTCCAGACCTGATGCTCTTGCAGTCTGAATGATTCCGACAAATGTAATGTCATGAGAAGTCATCTTATCAAACTTGATCTTCAGATTCTCCTCATCTCCCGATGTATTGTGACTGCTCAGGATGCCATGGGCAATAGTACCCTTTGCTGCCTCTTCCTTAGAAGTGTTTATCCCCTTGCTGCCCAGCACTGCTGCTGCAGAGTCATCATCAGGGATAAGCTCAGTACCATTTACCAGGTACGCTCCTGTCTCGTATAATTTAACCATTTTGTTCCTCCTGTATATCTAATTATAAAATGTGTCGAATACTTATTCTGAAGCAAGCGACTCTTCCACATCTGCAAGCTTGAAGGTCGTGAGCTTGTTAGCATCCATAACGGTTTCCGTTACGATCCTGCTGGCCTGACGTTCCATACATCTCTCGAAATAGTTACGAACCTCTCTTGCATTTGCAAAATGTTCTTCTTTCGAATTTGCCATCTGCCTGAGATGTGTCTCAACATATGCTTCAGCCTCGCCGTCCAGAAGGTAGTCCTGGCTTTATATCGAAAAGTTCCGTTCCATTATAGTCCGGAAACTCGATAAACTTATTAAATCTGGATCTGAGTCCAGGGTTTGAATTGATGAACTCCGTCATCTCATCTGTATATCCGGCAACGATAACAATGAAGTCATCTCTGTTGTCCTCCATACGCTTAAGCAGTGTATCAACCGCTTCCTGACCGAAGTCCTGTCCATCATCCTTGGTAAGCGTGTAAGCCTCATCTATGAAGAGCACTCCGCCCATAGCCTTATCACATACCTCTGAAGTCTTGATGGCTGTCTGACCTACGTAACCCTCAACAAGTCCTGCTCTGTCCACTTCCACCAGCTGTCCCTTGCTGACAACACCCAGCTTGTGATAGATCCGCGCCAGAAGTCTGGCAACTGTGGTCTTACCTGTTCCAGGATTACCTGAGAATACCAGGTGCAGAGACATGCTTGGAGTCTTAAGGCCCATATCCTCACGCATCTTGCGAACCTTGACCAGATTAATCAGGTTATTAAGACTCAGCTTAACCTTGCTCAAACCTATCAGGCTGTTAAGCTCTCCGATGAGCTCATCAAGGCTCTCCGATTCAGACATCTGTCTGTTCATCAGATCCTGTCTGCCATCTAATCCACCACCTTGCGATGGATTTCCACCTGCAGCTTCCGGAGCAGCAACTACACTGCCGTCCGCATCTCTGCCCACTGACATGGATCTGTCCACCTGACCGCTAGGCATACTCATCAGCATATCTGAATCAAAAGCTTTTCCGGTTCCAGCCATCTTATTGTTATATGCCTGCATCATCTTCGCCACATCTATGTCAGCCTGGCTGCTGGTATAAGTACGGTCCTCATAACGCTTGGTATACATTTTAGAATAGCCGCCCAGATGATTCATGATAGACATTCCGAGGCCATTCATTCTATCCTCATTAAACTCATTTGACCTGTATCTGCTTCTGGCCTTCTCATCCTCCTCGCGGCGCATCGCATCTCTAGGATCCTCGCCCTTCGGCTTCTCGAAAAGTCCGTAGCTTGCCACATATTCATTCATGACGCCGATGTATTCCGAAAGCCTCTGTGCCTCCAGGTCGCTGACGCCGTTGAACGCAATGAAGTAACAGCCCACGTCGTTAAATGTATTGAGGAGATATCTGGAAAGTGCTATGCCGTAACCCTGTCTTCTTGTATAAGGCGAGATATCGTCCTTAACAAAATACTGAAGCGACAGTGGCACGCGTGTCAGAAGGTCCGGAGCCTTACATTTATCATTAATAAACCTCATGAAATTTTCAGGAGTGATCGTTATCTGAAGACTATCATTTATGAATGCTATCTGCTCAGACAGGTTGCTGCTGTCCTCATCGTACAGATAGCCCAAGAAAACTAGGAGATCATCCTTAAGCTGATTTCTGAGACTCAGCTTGGCATCTCTCGGATAAGCGCCGTTCTTCTTCCATCCTATCTCATCAGCATAGGAGAAGGTATATGTTAACATTGCTTTTACATCTTTTGTAATCATGAGATTCCTCCTACAAAACATACGTAATCATGATATAACAATCCAGATCTTTTTTCAACAGAAAGCGCTCCGAGGCATATTAAAATATGCCAAAAAAAGCAGCCATAATATTGATGCTGCTTTTTCTAGAATCATCGTGATATTCTAATGATTTACGTCATTTAGTTCTTAAGGTCTCGTCCGGTATACACTTATATCTCCCCTTGTCAACTTATAGTACTCCGGTTCAGGATCAGGCCAAAGCCGATATACTCTATTACGATGTCCGGTATTAAAATATAGATCATCCTCTATAAAGTAAATATTGTTAGTCATACCACCTGTAACGAAGATATTAAGATTCCCATCCTTATCAGTACATATAATCCATTGATCAAATGTATCCTTCTTCCAAAACTTAAGCTTCAGAACCTTCTGCCCCATCAGGTCCTCCAGCTGTTCTTTAAGCGCTGCCTTACCAGCGGCATCCAGATTAGAATCTCCACAATTAACAAAATGCCATCCATTTATATTGTTATGCACGCCACAGCTCATATAACATACGATCCTGTATTTATGATTTGTATCATTTGCATTTGATGCATGCTTCATAACATAGTCATATGCCTCATCACTACTGTTTATACCGGCCTGAACAGTAGTACCTATAGCATCTGCTGCAGCCACATCGTCAGCCTTTCTGGACTTATCAATATATCTTATAAGTGCAGGAGCAATAGCAGCTGCTAATATTGCCATAATAGCAATAACTATTATAAGTTCAACAAGAGAGAAACCATCATTGAACTTATATTTTATAGTTCCATTTCTTTCTCTCATCCTAGTTACCTCCTAAGAAATGATATTATTTCTTAACTAACTACTATATATGCATATTCTAACATTGATATCGACAAAAACAAATCAAAAATCGGAAGAATATGGCAATATTCTGACATATTCTTCCAATTCTATAATAGTTATCAATTATTCTAATTATACTATACTAAAATCTATTACCTGAACTACAGTAGCGGGCTAGCCCTCGCATTTCTTAACTAGCTCTTCCCATCTCTTATCAACTTCAGCCTGGAATTCAGCGATGAGATGCTCGTTACCCGGTTTGAAGAGATGCTTAAATCTGCCCTGTGGCTTCAGAAAATCTTCAATTGGGAGCTTATTCTTAGGCTTATAGCTGAGCTTCCACTCACCCTCGATAACCTCAAAAAGTGGCCAGTAGCAAGTATCAACTGCAAGCTTGCAGATCTTAGCCATATCCTTAGCTTCAAATCTCCATCCTCTTGGACATGGAGCCATTACATTTAAGAATGAAGCACCTGGTGTATAGATAGCTCTCTCTGACTTCTCATAGAGATCCTTCATACCCATTGTAAATGTTGACTGACCTACATAAGCTATGTTGTGTGCTGCCATGATCTGAGCCAGGTCCTTACGAGACTGCATTTTACCAACTGACTCTGTTCCTACAGGAGTTGTTGTTGTGTCCGCAAATCTTGGAGTAGCTGATGATCTCTGGATACCTGTGTTCATGTATGCGCCATTATCGTAACATACATAAACCATGTCATGACCTCTTTCCATAGCACCTGAAAGTGACTGGAGACCGATATCGTAAGTACCACCATCACCACCGAAGGTTATAAACTTATACTCTACATCCTCTGGGATTCTGCCTCTCTTCTTAAGTGCTTTATATGCTGTCTCAACACCCGAAAGAGTTGAGCCTGCATTTTCAAATGCATTGTGAATGTAGCTGTCTTCATATGCTGTATATGGATAAAGGAATGTGGAAACTTCAAGACATCCTGTTGCATTTCCTATAACTGCCTTATCCTCTTCCTTAAGTGCTCTCAGCACTGTTCTGACTGTAATTGCTGCGCCGCAGCCTGCACATAATCTGTGTCCCGGAGTAAGTCGTTCCGGCTTGTTCATTACTTCTTTTAAATTGTATGCCATTTCGCCATCCTCCTTACTTCTGAATACTTGATATACGGATATCCATCTTGTCAGCGCCGCCGAAGATTTCCTCTTCAACAGGAGCTTCCTTATCACGGAGTCCTATATACTTAAACTGCTCAACTTCAGCACCACGTCTTACGATCTCACGAATGTCCTTAAATACATTTCTAGCTTCCTTAACTGTGTAGTCACGTCCGCCAAGTCCGTAGAAGTAATTTACAACTGGCATGTGCAGTCCTGCATCATACATAGCTGCCTTAAGCTCTGAACCAAGTGGGCCGCCCATACCTGAGAAGCTCTCAGCTCTGTCGAGAACTGCAACTGACTGGCAGTTCTTAAGTGCCTCAGCCAGCTCCTCACCAGGGAATGGTCTGAATACACGAACCTTGATCATACCTACGTGGATTCCATATTCACGAAGCTTGTCTACAGCGTCCTTTGTCTGACCTGCTGCAGAACCCATGATAACGATTGCATACTTAGCATCTTCCATGCAGTACTCTTCGATAAGTCCGTACTTACGTCCTGATACCTTCTCATACTCTGCACATACATCAAGGATAACCTGCTTAGCTGCCTTCATACCCTCTCTCTGACTCTTCTTTGTTTCCATATAGAAAGGTGAATTTGCATATGGGCCAATAGCCATAGGCATATCTTTATTGAGAAGGTAGTTTTCAGGATTGTATGTACCTACGAACTCACGTACTGAATGTGTATCAATAGTCTCTATGTTCATAACAGCGTGGCTTGTTATGAATCCGTCATAACATACCATCATTGGGAGCATTACATCAGGATGCTCTGTAACTCTGTAAGCCATGATGAAGTTATCATAAGCTTCTTCGTTAGTCTCAGCATAAATCTGAAGCCAGCCTGAATCTCTTGCACCCATACTGTCTGAATGGTCACAGTTGATATTAAGTGGTCCTGTAAGTGTTCTATTTACCAGACACAGTACCAGTGGAAGTCTGTCAGAAGCAGCTACATAAAGCTCTTCCCACATGAAAGCAAGTCCTGCTGATGAAGTAGCTGTAAGAGCTCTCGCTCCGGCAGCTGATGCACCGATTGCAGCACTCATTGAACTGTGCTCTGACTCTACAGGAATAAACTCTGTATCGATCTCACCATTTGAGATATAAGTTGAAACGATCTGTGGTAACTCTGTTGAAGGAGTTATTGGGAATGCCGGCATTACATCAGGATTAACCTGCTTGATTGCAAGAGCAACAGCTTCATTTCCGGACATTCTGTCTCTTTTAATAGAAGCAGTACATTTTTTCTCAGCCATCTTACATACCCTCCCTCATAGTAATAGCACCGACTGGGCAGCATCCTACACAGATAGCACAACCCTTACAATGCTCTAAATCAAACTCAAGTCTCTGTCCGTCCTTTACAGGAATTGAAGAATCCGGACACATAGGAGCACACATAAGGCACTGAGTACATTTGTCCCAATCTACTACTGGTGTCTGTGTACGCCACTCGCCTGTATTGAACTGACGAGCTCCACCGCCGCCATATACCTGATCACCAAGTGTGATATCCTGATATGGTGCTGTCTCTGTTAACATATTTATATTGGTTCTCTTACCCTTATTCTTATCTGCTTTCTTGCCCATTACTGCACCTCCGAGAACGCACGCTCAAGAGCCTGCATATTTCCATCTATAACCTCAGGTTTCTTAGCAAACTTATGCTGATATGATGCTCTCATCTGCTCCAGGAAGTCCTGCTGACTCATAACACCCGAAACCTTAACTATTGCAGCAAGCATAGGAGAATTAGGGAAGTACTTGCCCAATGTCTCCATAGAGATTTTTCTAGCATCTACAGTATAAAGCTCACCCTCATAACCATTTAACAGAGGTCTGATCTCTTCCTTTGATTTTGCAGTATTAACTACAACTGCTCCATCCTTATTAAGGCCACTGGTTACATTTACAGAATGAAGCAGGGTCTCATCAACAACTACTACATAATCAGGATTGTAGATGAATGCATGATTTCTGATCTCTTTGTCACTGAGACGATTGTACGCTGTTATAGGCGCACCCATTCTCTCCGGACCATACTCCGGAAATCCCTGAACATACATACCCGTGTTAAATGCAACATCCGCAAGAAGCAGAGCTGCTGTCTTGGCACCCTGTCCACCGCGACCGTGCCAGCGAATCTCAATAGTCTTGTCCATAATTTCTTCCTCTTTTATTATTTTTGGCTTCTATAACAATAGAAGCGATTCGCAATAATTGCGATTTTTAAACACCGTTTCTCTAGTATATCACTTATATGCAAATTGTAAAGTTTTTTTGTAATTTTTTATTTGGATAGATTTTTTTTGCTTTTTTGAATTATGACGAAATATTTTTGTTGTAATTAGGAGAGAAAAAGAAATTATGTGTATTTGAGGTTGATTATAAGGGCGTGAATTTTCTGAAGACTTTGATATTATTCTGGCGCGTGCGGTTTTATATTAAATAGTCTTGCTGGCCGCACGCGGGTTTCTCTGAAATGCTTATTATTCTTCCGGCGCGTGCGGTTTTGAATAATTACCTCTTGCTAACCGCACGTGGAATCCCTTAAACCCTTTGATTTTGTTCCGGTACGTGCGGTTTTGATTAATTTCTGGTTGCTAACCGCACACTGAATCCAGAAAAAACCTTAATTCTACGGATACGCGTGCGGCTTTGATTAATTTCTGGTTGCTAACCGCACACTGAATCCAGGAAAAGCCTTAATTCTATAGATACGCGTGCGGGTCGAGATAATTTCTGGTTGCTAACCGCACGTGGAATCCCTTAAACCCTTTGATTTTGTTCCGGCACGTGCGGTTTTGATTTATTTCTAGCCGCTAACCGCACACTTAATCCAGAAAAAACCTTAATTCCACGGATACGCGTGCGGGTTAAAACCAAAAAGTCCTAATACCCGCACGCCAAACTCTCTTAATTAGCAATTCCATATAAAAAGCGTGCGGATTTGACTAAAAAAGTCTTGTCATCCGCACGCAACCATATAACATATTCTAAAACTGCCACCAAATCACATATCCAATAAAGCCACCATATAACCTATTCAAAACCCAAACTCAATCCAAATCATCCACCATTTCATTTTTAGGAAAGTGTTTCTTGAATGTAATTATGAAGAGTATCACTGCCAGCGTCGCTGCACAGTAGTCTGTTACTGGCTGTGCCATTGCGGCTGCTCTCTCCGTATGGAAAATAGTATTGAAAGCGAAAAGGATTGGTACATAAAGTAGTCCCTGTCTTGATATGGATAGTAACAGGGATGGCAATGTTGCTCCTGTAGACTGAATCGCATTTATCATTACAAAGAGAAGTCCTATTATTGGACCTGACAGAATATAAATTCTGCAGAACTGAAGTCCGTAGCCGAATGCTTCCTGATCCTTCAGGAACGCAGTAACAAGCGCGCCCGCAAAATAATAACAGACAAATGTCATGATTCCGCTTAGAAGGAAAGCAAGGATAAGTGAGAAACGAAGTGTTCCCAAGAATCTCTTTCTCATTCTTGCGCCATAACAGAATCCCAGCATCGGCTGAACGCCTGTGCCAAGTCCGATAAGCAAGATAACAGCAATCATATTAACCTTCATGGCAACGCCAAGTCCGGCAACCGCCATAGAACCGTAATGCGACATTATGTTGTTAACTAATATGTTAGAAAAACTCATGAGCATACCGTTCAGAGATGCTGGGATACCAATGGCAAGAACTCCCAGAGCAATTCCCCCGGTAGCTTTATAGTCAGTAAGTTTTATGGAAAGCATACTTCTTTTAGACAGAAGATGTACTATATAAAATCCCGACGCAAATACATTTCCAAGTACGGTAGCAATCGCCGCACCGGCAACATTCCAACCAAATCCCAGAATCATGATCGGATCGAGAACGATATTCATCAAGTTACCAATTATCATTCCAACCATCGCAGTTCTTGCATGGCCTTCAGAACGAATTATATTGCTAAATGTATTGCTTAAGATCAGGAAAGGTATGCCAACTGTAACGATTCGCAAATACTGCATTGTGTAATCCAAAGTATCATCTGCAGCTCCTGCCACGATACATATAGGTTTAGCAAAGACACAAATAAGTACAGCAGATATAATTCCAACTGCAATTCCTGTCCAGAAGCAAAAAGAAGAAGCCTTCTTTGCAGCCATCTCATTACCCTGTCCCAGAGAACGAGATATATAAGAAGTTCCACCAATACCAAAAAGAAGTCCTACTGCAAGGAAGATCAGGAATACCGGAGTCGCCAGCGAAACCGCCGCAACCATCAGTGGATTATTAGTCTGTCCGATGAAGTAAGTATCAGCCAGATTGTAAAACAGCACCATTATCATACTTATTATAGAAGGAATAACGTTGCTCAAAACTGCCTTTGGAATAGGTGCATTCTTGAATATATCAGTGGATTTAGATGCGTTCATTTTTGACCTCGAATACCTTAAATGATCATTAGTGTTTGATAAAACATCATATTTAAAACGACTGCACCATTCTATGAAATAATCCACTCTATGTCAATATGGATTTGATACATAAATATTGAAATCTTGTTATAACATCTGTGACGGATCTGTAAACACATCCATCAGTATCTCCAGGAAACCAAGTACGTTCTCAACATCAGTGTTACTAATGTGCACATCCTTACCATCTACAGATGCCCCGTCCTGTGCACCTTTTGCACCAGCAACCTCAGCCTCTGCCTTCTCTGCCTCTTTCTTCGCATAATATTCCGCTCTGGACTCTCGATACTTCTCCGAAGCAACTCTTCTTGCTTCTTCCAAGTCACCATCGAAGTTTTTGTATGCGCTAAGGCCTCTCATCAACTTGTTAAATTCCGGAACCTTATATATCGGAGATTCATCCGACACACCCAGCTTCTTCATTACACTCATTCCGGATTTCCAGTCAGCGTATCTTACAACTGCCGTGTCGTCAAAAAGCTGTTTAAAATATACAGCCTCATCTGTGAATACCATGCCGTTCTTTCCATTCCCAAACATTGTGGTATCGAAGATCAGCAGGATTGTTTCATCATCGCTAAGAGGTTTGACAAAATGCTTAAGTACATTTGACTTACTCTTCTCAGGTATGTCCGGATAGCACTGGGGCTTCATCGTCACATCATTATATAATATCTCTTTGAATCCTTCTGTAATCAGATATACTAATCCATCATCAAACATTTCTTAACCTCCAATTCAACCAATCAAAGTGCCAACAACAAAAGCGTCAAAGCACCAATCAACGTATCAACCTATCCCTACAAAAATGACACGAGATTTCCTCGTGTCATCTCAATTACGTCTTTATAAGATTCACGTTATCAATGAAGTATTGATGTCAGCTGGTCGTAGGCTGTGATGTGATTGCTCATAACTCTGTCGATATCATTTACAATGTTCATATCGATCTCGCCCTTGATGACCATGTCACGCATGATCTGTATTGCAACCTCATGCTCCAGGCCAGCCTTGTAGGAACGTTCCTCGGTGAGGGCCTGATATATATCACAGCAGGTCATCAGCTTCTCTTCAAAGCTCAGGTTCTCTTCATTAAGTCCGAATGGATAGCCTGTGCCGTTCAGCTTCTCGTGGTGATGTGATGCCCAAACCTTGATATCATCCATGTTCTTAATGTTGTTAAGGATGTTGTAGGTTGAGTATGCGTGGCCACGCATGATCATATATTCTTCATCTGTCAGGGCACCCGGCTTCTGAAGGATCTCATTTGGAATCATGAGCTTACCTATATCATGAAGTGCAGCGGCCAGATAATACTTGGTCATCTTGTCCTGTGGGAAGTGGTAGAACTTCGCCATAGCACGGGCATTCTCCGCAACACCGATTGAGTGTCTGCAGGAATAATGTGACTTATGATCTACAATACGCGCAAACAGGATTGCCAGATTGATTATCTCTTTAAATGAATATTCGTCGTTAAAATTCTTTGTTGCTTTTCTCAGCGTGTTATCCAGATTCGTAATGGATATCGAATTGAGCTGTCTCTGCTTGAAGAATTTGGTAAATGTATTGACCAGTTCTCTTGAAAACAGAGTATCAACATTTGACCTTAAAAAATAAATGATATCGCCATATGTCTCTTTGTTGATCTCATTCAGGTTAAACTGAGTATCGATCATATCGGCCAGATGGATTATCTGCGCCTTGATAGGAGTTCTGTCGTAAGTTCTTCCGAAAGGACCGGAACCATCTGCATTCTCATGATGCAGCAGGATTACGTCACGGTTATTAGTCCTGAACGGGATATACTTCGTGTTGTTCTCTCCAAGAGTACATCTTCTGATATCAAAATCACGTGGGGTATAACCTATCCCATTATTATATTTCTTGTATTCGATTTCTTCCTGATTAACTTCTGTAAGGGCGTTGTCGTGAAGGATAGAAAATGCAGCAAGGTCGATAAGTTCATTTTCAGATAAACCAAGAGCCTTACCAGTCAGAATCGATATAGCCGCAATCCTCTTACAGTGACCTGGTCGAGTTCCAAGGAGTTCCTTCTCAACCGAATCAAAACCGGAAGATACAGCATATAAAATTTCGTTAATATTGATCTTCACTACCCAACTACCTCAACATACAAATAAAGCGTTCTTCGACGCAATAACACATATCTATGATATACCAAATATGCTCTCATGTAAAGCATTCCATATGGTAAAATGTGTTTCATCCAGCAAGGTTGACACATCATATAACAATGTAGTATCATACAGTTAGCACTCAGTCTTGTCAAGTGCTAACAACAAAAAAGTGGAAAGGAAAACAGCATGTTAATTATACCTATTTATGATTCAATCCTTCTCCCAGACGTTACATTTTACTTTAGGAAAGAAGTTGTAGACAGCTGGAAGGTTGATGAACTTGTAACCGGCCAGGAAATAGTTTTTGCTCTTTTAAAGGATGATATAGATGCGGACGATGTTATTTTCGAGGACATCTACCCTATCGGCGTTTCGGCCAGGGTTGAGTCCATTGATTCAGAAGGCAGTTTAAAGATCCGCACCCTCGAGAGGGTTAACATCAAGAAGCTTACCATAGATCAGAACGGTGATCTGGATGGCGAAACACAGGTGCGTCCGGAGATTGACGACCTGCCTGTTGACGAAAAGAACAAGAGATTCGATGAACTGAAAAGCAGTTTCCTCAGATTCGTTAAGAATTATCAGTGGGGAATCTGGGCTAGAAGCTTTATCCTCCAATGGAAAAATGTAAATGAAATGGCCTGCTCACTTGCAGGATATTTCAGCATTACCTGGGAAGAGAAATACGAAATACTTCGTACCGACTCAGTTGCTGAAAGAATGGAAGCAATCGAGCACGCATGCTACGAGTTCATGGAGCTTGCAGACGTGGCCAGTGATGCCGAGGAGGAACAGCAGAAACGCAACGAAAACCTCTATCGTGAGGATGCTATAAAGAAGCAGATTGAGATTCTACAGAGAGAGCTGGATGAAATGCATCCGGAGAATATCTCAGATATAAGAATGTTCGAGAAGAAGATCGATGAAGCCGGCATGAACGAGGCTGCTGAGAAGGAAGCACGCAAAGTGCTGAACCGAATGAAGCAGGAAGGCCAGGATGGTCACGAGTACGGAATGCTCTATGATTATCTGGACTTCGTTACTACTCTTTCATGGAAGAAAGCTGAATACCAGGAAATCGACCTGCACAAGGTTGAAGAGGTTCTGGACAGCGATCATTATGGTCTGAAGAAGGTCAAGGAACGTATAGTTCAGCAGATGGCAGTCATGGCTCTGAATAAGAAGCAGTCCGGTTCTATCCTGCTCTTCGTAGGTGCGCCGGGTACTGGTAAGACCAGTCTTGGTCAGAGTATCGCTACTGCTCTTGGAAGAGAATATGTAAGAATCAGTCTTGGTGGCGTCAGAGACGAAGCTGAGATCAGAGGACATAGAAGAACCTACATCGGTGCTATGCCGGGACGTATCATGGAAGGCATGAAGCGAAGTGGCGCATCAAATCCGGTTATGGTCTTAGATGAAGTTGATAAGTTGGTTAGGGACTACGGTGGTGATCCATCGAGTGCTCTCCTGGAAGTTCTGGATCCTGAACAGAACAGTACATTTACCGATCATTACATGAACGTCCCTTACGACTTATCTGATGTACTTTTCGTTTGTACCGCAAATACAACCGACTCGATTCCTGAGCCGCTCTTAAATCGTATGGAGGTTATTGAATTCCCTGGCTACACGGCTACGGATAAGTTCTACATAGCTAAGAAACATTTGATTCCGAGAGCTATGAAGACAGCCGGTATAACCAAGAAGAAAATGACAATCTCAGACGCAGCCATCAGGAAGATCATTTCCGACTATACCATGGAAGCCGGTGTCCGCGGACTGAAGAAACAGATTGATACAATGATGCGTTATGCAGCAGTTCAGCTTGTTAAGGGTAATACAGATAAATGTTCTGTCATCCCTGCAAGACTTAAGGAGTATTTAGGTCATCGCGCACTGATACATGATGTGATCGACAAGAAGACAATCCCTGGTGTTGTTACAGGTCTGGCCTGGACCATGGCTGGCGGCGAGATTCTCTTCATTGAGACCAAGCTGGTTCACGGAAGTGGAAAGGTTATAATAACCGGTCAGCTGGGAGATGTAATGAAGGAGTCCGTGGAGATTGCCATCAGTCTTGTGAAGGATATGTATCCGAAGGAAACCGAGGTCTTCAAGGACATGGATCTTCATATCCACGTACCTGAAGGTGCTGTTCCGAAGGATGGTCCATCAGCCGGAATCACCATCGTCACTGCTCTCACATCCCTGGTAACAGGAAAGCGTGTAGATACACATATCGCAATGACCGGTGAAGTATCACTCCGCGGCTATGTAATGCCGATCGGCGGGCTGCCAGAGAAACTCATGGCTGCAGTCAGAGCTGGCGTAAAGACAGTATTCATCCCTGAGAAAAATGTGGATGACCTGGAAGACGTTGCCGACGAAGTAAAGGATGCACTGAAGATCGTTCCAGTGAAGAACGTAACTGACGTACTGGAGCAATGTAAGCTAATATAATATATGTATGCGCCATGCCCGTGCAGATGGACAGACGCATATAAAAAAAGATGACAGAAAAAACATTCTGTCATCTTTTTTAGTTCACGCGTCTATATTACTTCATCTTCCTCTTCCCAAGCGCCACTGTAGCAACCCCCACAGCGGACGAAACCATCATTATCAACGCCAGTGCCAGCCTGCTCTCATCTCCCGTATTTATAACAGCAGCCTTACCTGTAGCAGCTGATCTGCCTGCATTTTCATCTGACTTATCAGGATTCTTCTTAGGTTCATCATCCTTCTTTTCATCTGCAGCTACAATAGTATAGAAACCATCCACAGTTATTCCTTCATCGAAGGATACTGTTATATTATGCTTTCCAACGCTGAGTGTCTCCAGATATTCAGGTTTCATTCTGATGACCAGACTTCCTGATTCAGCGGTATACGCTGACGGATCAAGGACATTTCTATCATTCTTTATTCCATCAAAATGATCTATAGTTGTTTCGTCATCCTTGGACCTCTTAAATATAAATACTGCCTCTTCCTTACTTCCCTTGGTCCAGGCCTGATTGTTGCCCTGTACAATTTCGTAAGTTATTTCCTCTACTGGAGGTTCTTCTTCAGTAACAACCACTTTACATTTTGTTTCATATGTCCTGTCAGAATCGCCCTCAAAACAACTTACCCTTATATTTATA